>VXNZ01000019.1 GCA_009840355.1 Chloroflexota bacterium | reverse complement strand
ACATTGCCTTCGACTTGCGCGAAGCCGTACTTGGATAGCAGGCGTGCGGCGTCCATCTTGTGGCAGGTCTTGATGGCATAGCTGTCGCTTTGCAAGGTGTCCACGAGGAACATGGCTATGGTTTCACCGTCGTTGGTTAGTTCGGCTATTTTCTGTTGTAAGGTGTTTTGGATACACATGGTAGGTTTCAGGTTTCGAGTGTTAAGCAACCATATGTTCTGATTTTAAGGGCAAGTGGTTGGGTTGTCAAGGGGGGATGTGGATTTGAGACATTTGCAAAAGGTGGTGGTGGACACATATTTCACCCCCATCCTAACCTTCCCCCATTGAGGGGGAAGGGACTTTTGAAATTGTCTTGTGGATTTAGGAGACGATTTCATAAATGCAGTTTATGCCTGTCATTTGCGGTCTATACCTGTCATTTCGAGCGAGGCGAGAAATCTAAAGTCGGAAACAGGTCTGCTTGCAACGACTTTAGATTCCTCACTGCGTTCGGAATGACATGGGAGTAGGTTCGGGATGACAAGATGGGAGTAGGTTCGGAATGACAAGATGGGAGTAGGTTTGGAATGGCAGGAACAGCGGGGAATCGCAAGAACAGCGGGGAATCGCAAAGACGGCACGGAATGACAACATTAGGGATTTGTGAAGTCGTCTTGTTGCGTTAAGGAGAACGCCAATGCCGCGTGTAGATATATCTGAAGCCCGAGAGAACCTTCCTCTTCATCTCCGCGTTATTGGCATTTCGTAGAACACCACAGATTGCGGTTATGCCGACTTGCTCAAAGCGGCGAATATCTTGCCCGCGGTCGCTCCGAATATGCCGATGCCGAAGAACATTAGGAAGACGGCGGTGAACTTGCCGACGACCGTAACGGGGAAGTGGTCGCCGTAGCCGACGGTCGATACTGTGACGAACGACCAGTACAGCGCGTCCGGGAATGATAGTATATTCGCGCCGTCAGCGGTTCGCTCGGCTGTCGTAACGACGGTTGCGGCGAGCAGCACCGTACCTATCCCGTACGCGAGCAGGCTTTCGATCGTTACCAGCCGGTTCATCCGCCTTATGTCGCGCGCGATCCAGATGAATGCGCGCAATATCCTGAGCGGGCGAATCACAGGAATAACCACAAGCAGCACTTCGAGCCAATTCTTGCGGATGTATTGCAGCTTGTTCGGCGCGACTGCAATCTTCGCAAGCAGCGCAACGGCAAACAGCGCCCAAACGGCGATCTGCGCCTGTGAGTATATGCGCGTCTCAAGCGGGCTCAAATCCCACAGATACAGCCCGGTGATTATGGGAATCAGCGCGAACGACGACAGCATCAAGGGCAACTCGGTGATGCGCTCTAGTCGTTCGAGGCGGTCGGACTGGTTTTGCGCGAGTGTCGTCGTTTCCATTTGCGCTGGCTCGCTCATCGCCCGACCGCCGTAAATTGCCGTAGTCTGCCGCTTGGCGCTATTGCAACGGTGAGTAGTCGGTCGGGATTAGGGTAGTGTTGAAGACGCGCCGGACGATGAGCCCGTCCGCTTCGGATTCGGCGCGGACCTTCGCCCACTCAGGGTCGTTGCGGAATGCTTCCCATGCGCGCTCTCGGTGCGCGGCGTCTTCAAAGCCGATGATGTAAATCAGGCGGTCGCTGTAGTCGCCCACATCAGCGGTGAAGTAGCCGACATTCGTAATGCCGTGCTTCTCGAAAATCTTCATCGTGTGGTCCCGGAAGCGCGCGTTGATGTTCGGCAGCCTGCCGGGCAGCGTCTCATATACTCGGTATTCGTAAATCATGAATTTCTCCTAGCCTTCGATTGTGCTGGCATATTGGTTAGGTTTTATGGCCCTATTCACTGACCTAATTCGCCGTCGCTTCGCTTGCCAGTCCCAAGTCGCTTACTACGCCGTCTGCTAAGTATTGCAGGCTTGGCAGTTTAACTCCCGGCTGCAGAACTGAGTTGAGAGCGGTGATGGCGATGCGGTTGTTTCGCACGGCATGTATATCAGAGTCGGCGGCAGTGGGAGGGTTCACAAATCGGTTATGCTTTATCCAGTAGTATGTCCAGCGTCCATTGCTACCTCGCTCCACCGTTTCAAGATACAGGCGTGGCCCTAGGTTTGTCATTTCCGCGCCCTTGATGTCGGCGACCGAGGCGTTGGGCAAGTTGACATTCAGGAACAGCGGAGGCATTCCTTCGTTCGCCGTGATTGCCCTAGCCAGGGATGCCGCCGCCACCGCACCTGCCTTATGCTGCACATTCGTCAGCGACGCCACGGAGACGGCTATTGATGGAATGCCCCTGAAATATCCCTGAAATGCGCCGCCTACGGTGCCAGAAGCGAATAGGTCTAGTCCGAGGTTCGAGCCTGCGTTGATGCCCGACAGCACTATGTCGAATCCACCCGGTGAAAGTTGCTCAATGGCTAGAATGGCGCAGTCGGCGGGCGTTCCCTCTACGGCGTATGCGTGAACGCCTTCGACGGGCGGCGTATCGACTTCGCGCGCCTTGACCACTTCCAGAAGCGTTGTAGCGGTGCCTATTCCGCTCTGCTCGCGGTCGGGCGCGGCAACCACGACTTCGCCGAGGTCTTTGAGCGCGCCCACCATTTCCCAAAGCCCTGGTGAATCAACGCCATCGTCGTTCGTAACGAGGATTTTCAAACGATTGTCTCCTTGCGGCTGCCTTTCAGTCTGATTGTCTGACCGTCGCTTATAGTATCACATTGTCGATGAGCCGCGTTCTGCCGATCCTGACGGCGAGCGATACTAGGGCAGGGCGGTCAATTATATTGAGTTCGCTGAGATCTTCCGCATCTGCGACGCTGATGTAGTCGATGGCTGCGGATGGATATGCGGTTATTATTTCACGCATGCGCCGCCTCACCAGGTTGGCATCGGTTTCGCCCTGATTGCGCAATTGGCAGGCAACCGTCAGCGAGCGATGCAGCGACAATGCCACCTCTCGCTCCGATGCGCTGAGATATACATTGCGGCTGCTAAGCGCGAGACCGTCCGGGTCGCGCACCGTTGGGCAGACAACGATCTCCGCGCCGAGATTCAGGTCTGTGTTCAGGCGCTTCACTACGAGGCACTGCTGCGCGTCCTTTTGCCCGAAGTATGCCCTGTCGGGCCGTACGATGGTGAGCAGCTTGCACACAACCGTCGCCACGCCGCGAAAGTGACCGGCGCGGTGTTCGCCTTCTAGTCGCTCGCCGATGCGACCGACATCGACGAATGTGTCGAAGCCAAACGGATACACTTCGTCAACGGGCGGGGCGAACACCAAGTCAACACCTGCGCCATCTAGCTGCGCGAGGTCTGCGTCCATGTCACGAGGGTATGTCTCGAAGTCTTCGCTTGGGCCGAACTGCGTCGGGTTGACGAAGATGCTGACTGTGACGGTGCCGTTTTCCTTGCGCGCGCGGCGGACGAGCGCCATGTGGCCCTCGTGTAGAAAGCCCATTGTGGGGACGAGTCCCAGCGGCTTTTCGGCAACCGCGTGCGCCTCGCGAAAGGCGGCGACCGATTCGATTACCCGCATCAGCGTTCACCCTGCGCGGTGACCTGCGGATCGCCGGTCAGCTCGGCTAGTACCGCCGGTGACAGCGTGAAACTCTCGTCTTCGGACGGGAACGACTGCGCGCGGACATCGTGAATGTACTCCGCGACTGCATCGCGCATCAGCTCGGCGAGGTGCGCGTACTTGCGAGCGTGCTTTGGCGTGAAGTCGGTGTACAAGCCCATCATGTCGTGGAAAACCTGCACCTGCCCGTCGCAGTGAACGCCCGCGCCGATGCCGATGGTCGGGATTGTCAGGCGCGCGGTTATCATGCCCGCGAGCTGGGAGGGGACGCCTTCCAGCACGATTGCAAACGCGCCCGCGTCTTCCACTGCCTTCGCGTCCTCGATGAGTTCGATAGCCGCGCGCGTCGTCTTGCCTTGAATACGATAGCCGCCTAGCTGATTGACAGCCTGCGGTGTCAGCCCGATATGCGCCATTACGGGAATGCCCGCTTGCACGATGCGGTGCATCGTGTCCGCCACCTGCCTGCCGCCTTCAAGCTTGACCGACTGCGCGCCGCCTTCCTTAAGCAGCCGGCCGGCGTTGCGTATAGCCTCAACTTCGCTCGCCTGATAGCTCATGAACGGCAGGTCGCCAACGATGTGCACCTTGCTCGTGCCGCGCACGACCGTCTTGATGTGGTGAAGCATGTCGTCCATCGTCACGGGCACGGTGGAATCGTAGCCGAGCACCACCTGCCCGAGGCTGTCGCCGACAAGAATGATGTCAACGCCCGCCGCCTCCACGATGCGCGCGGAGGTGTAGTCGTATGCGGTAATCATTGAGATACGCTCGCCACGCCGCTTCATTGCCGCGATTTCCCTGATGGTGGTTCTCATATTTCTTCCTCCCTTGCAACGGGGGCAGATTGCCGTGAGATCGAGATTAGAGCTGTTCGTAAAGGGCTTGAGGTGGTCAATTGTGATAGGTGCTTGCTGACATATCAGTCATTGTTGCTTCCGGTGAGAATCCTGCGAAACTCGCCTTCCCGTTCAGCGGACAAGCCTTGTTCGACGGCAAGATGCAGGCTCGCCAAGGCGAGTTCGCGGTAGAGTGGCAGCAAGTCCGGGTGGTCGGATTGGAGCGCTTCCACGTGCTTGATCGCCGTACCTAAATCTCCGCGTGGGTAGGGTCCCGCGACAGCCGCAGGAATGCCCGATGTTTCCACATTGTAGGCGATGGCGCGCATCATCGGGACGAGCGCCTTGACTCCGTCGTCGCGCGTGTATCCGAAATGCTCCCAGACTTCCGCCGATATGCCGACCAAGCATGTCAGCAGGTTACCCATCATTACGCCGCTTACATGATAGAGCGCCTTGTCCTTCGCTTCGAGAAACACCGGGTTGCCGCCGATGTCCGCTGCGATTGCTGCCAGATACTCCCGCATTTCAGCATCGCCTTCTATGCCGAATGTGATGCCGGGTATGCTCAATACGCCGTTCTCCACTGACGAAAACGCCTGCATCGGGTGGAACGCGCCAGGCGACGCGCCTTGTTCCTGCGCCGCTTCGAGAACATCGAGAGACGCCGCGCCGGAACAGTGCGCCACGCCTTGCCCATCGCGCCAATCGACGGACTCTACGACCTGCGAAATTGCGTCGTCGGATGTGCTGACAAACAGCATGTCGCAGGCATCGACTGTATTCTGAAAGTCCGGATACGCGATGCAGCCTTCGATGCGAGCGGCGAACGATTCGCGCGACGCCAATGTGCGGCTCGACACGGCGACGACGGCGTATCCCGCTCGCGACATTGCGAGCGCAAGCGAGCCGCCGACTCTGCCGGCACCGATGAACCCGATTAGCGATGTCCTGTCGAGACTAGCCATGATTCGCAATGTCCTTGACCGACGGTACGCCGCCAAGCGAGTCTGCCTGGCGCACGGCGTTCACGATTGCCTCGCTTACGCAGATGACTGCGGCAGTGAGAATGCTGTTCATGTTGAATGCGGCCTCCCTTTCGCCGGTGGCGAGCGCGAACATCGTGTCGCCGTCGCCCATCAGGTGCGCGGGACGCACGGCGAGCGCGATGCCGTCCTGCGCCGCTGCCGCGAGCTTGTTCACCTGCGGTTTGTTCAGCGTGGCATTGGTGGCGACCACGCCGATGGTGGTGTTTGATGGCGCGTCCGCCTGTATTGAATGCGCTGACGGCGATACCGCGACATCCATTGCGTCCAATATCGCGCCGTCGTCGCTGCGCGGACCGGCGATGATCCGCCCGCTCGCAGCGTCATACACACCGCCGATAGCATTGACCGCGACAATTGCGCCGACCGTCAGTCCGCCGTTCGCTCCATCGGCAGGCGTCCCGTCGTCTAGCGTGATGCTTGCCGTGCCGATGCCGCCCTTCATCGCACGGTCCATGCCGAGCATCTTGCCGACGGTCGCGCCTGTTCCTGCGCCCACGCTGCCCTGCGCCGGCGCGGATTCTGCGGCGTTCACGCATGCCACTTCACCGTCTTCGGCGGTTGGGCGTATATCGCCTTGCACGAGCCCCAAATCGAACAGGATGGCAGCCGGGACGATGGGAATAACCGCGCCGCCGAAATGCACGCCCACTCCTTTCGATTCCAGATGGCGCACGACCCCGCTCGCAGCCGCTAGACCGAACGCGCTGCCGCCGCTGAGCAGCACGGCATGCACTTCGTTCACCGTTGCGGTGGGATGCAGCAAGTCGGTCTCGCGAGTGCCGGGCGCTGAGCCGCGCACATCGACGCCTCCGACTGCGCCGCCCTCGCACAGGACGACGGTGCAGCCGGTAGCAGCCGAGCGGTCTGTCTGATGACCTACGCGGATGCCCGGCACATCGGTGATGCTGCCGCGATTCATTGCCGCCTACCTGAAGACGCAAAAAGCCTTCCCACGCCTTTGCGGGAAGGCTTTTTCACACGAGTACATATATTGCCGCCCACGCGAGCGGCGAACCTGATGCTTGTAGATTTCATTGTAGCGCTCACCGTTCCGGTAGGGATTGGCTGCGCGAGTATATTAGCAGGAAATCGTCCGCGCTTCAAATCCGATTTTCGGGGCAGTCCAGAACTTGGAAATCTCAAGCGCTATGAATGGCAACTCACAATTCAGCAGTATCTTGCCACTTGTAGAAGTCCCTCCCCCTTTGTTGGAGGAGGGCTAAATGCGGGGTGTAGCAAGTAATTGTGCTTGCCCCATTTTTGGGTTGTCCGTAAGGATGTAGGATGCCTAAATCCAAGTATTCTGCTGGCGGGACGGGAAGTGCGCGGCTTGCAGGTAGCCTTCCGGGTGGCTGTCGTCGCCGGGCGGATACTGCTGCATCGCGGATTCGTCTAGTTCTATGCCAAGCCCTATGCCCTCCGGCAGTGCGAAGTAGCCGCCTTGCTGGAACGGGAAATTGCCCTTGACCACATGGCTGTACCACGCTGCGTGTCCACCTTCCTGTATTAGGAAGTTCGGGCAGGTGGCGTCCACATGCAGCGCCGCCATTGTGTTGACCGGTCCGTAAGGGTTGTGCGGGCAGAAGCCGACATAGTAGGTCTCTGCCATTGCCGCAATCTTCTTCAGCTCTAGGATGCCGCCGGCGTGGCAGATGTCGGGCTGCGCCATGTCGATGACCTGCTTCTCGAACAGATCGCGGAAGCCCCACTTGGTGTAGATGCGCTCGCCGGTGGCGATGGGAATGTTGACACCCGCCGCGACCTTCGCCATCGCGTCAATGTTTTCGGGCGGTACAGGCTCTTCGTACCAAAACGGGCGAAACTCTTCCAGCGCGCGTCCCATTCGGATTGCCTCGTGCGGCGAGAGCCTGCCGTGAACTTCGATGAGCAATTCCACATCGTCGCCCACAGCCTCGCGCACCGCCTTCACTTTGGCGACGGCGTCCCGCTCGGATTCGACGGTTGTGAACAAGCCCTGATGCGCAAACGGATCGCCCTTGAGCGCCGTCAAGCCCTGTTCGACCCACGACAGCGCGTTCTGCACCGCGTCGTCTGGTGTGCGGCCGTCGAACCTGCCGTATGCCCAGAACTTGTCGCGCATCGCGCCGCCGAGCAGCTCGTACACAGGGACGTTCAGCGCCTTGCCTTTGATGTCCCACAGCGCGATGTCGATGCCGCTGATCGCCGCCATATGCAGGACGCCGCCGCGCACGTTGTGCCCGAAGTTGTACAGGTTCTGCCAGTGCTCTTCAATGCGGAACGGGTCTTTGCCAATGAGCGTCTCGCCCAGTTCCTCCACAACCGCGCCAACCGACAGCGCGCCAACCGTTGCCTCGCCCCAGCCGACGATTCCTTCGTCTGTGGCGACCTTTACGAAGACATAATTGCGGGTGGATTCGGGCGGACGGGTTGCGAATGATTTCACTTCGGTGATTTTCATGAAGATGCCTTTCGAATCTCGATCGTTTTAGAGCGTGTATGATGGTGCTTGAGGCGCAGTCTATCAATGTGTGCGGCAATACTCAATTGCAGACCGGGCAGGTTTGAGATGCGAGACAGACTTGATGCCCAATTGCCCATCCTAACCTTCGCCCAATTGGAAGGAATGTGACATGTCAGGTTGGCACCCGCTTGCAATGGACCAGAATTGACGGGATGGGCGCACAGTACTTACACTTTGACGACATAGAATATACGACAAGCAAGTGAACACAAAGGACGAGTGATGCGAATTGCTGTTGGGGCTGACCATGCGGGCTATCCGGCGAAGGAGCCGGTGAAGGAATTGTTGGAAGCGGCGGGGCACGAAGTCGTGGACCTTGGCGCGCACGAATATGACGCGCTGGACGACTATCCCGACTTCGCCAAGGCGGTCGCGGAGTATGTGGCGGCGCGGAATGCCGACAGGGGAGTGGTGCTGTGCGGCAGCGGTGTGGGAGCGTCGGTGGCGTCGAATAAGGTGAAGGGCATTCGCGCGAGCGTCTGCCATGATACATACTCGGCGCACCAGGGCGTGGAGCACGACGACATGAACATTCTGTGCATGGGCGTGCGGATTATCGGCGAGGAGCTTGTGCGGGAAATCGTGAGTGCCTTCGCGAGCGCGGAGTTTTCCGGAGAAGAGCGCCATGTGCGGCGTATGCAGAAGGTATTCTATATGGAAGCGAACTTCGGCGAGTAGTGTGCCGTACCGGATTCGACAGCCGCCATATCGGATTGAGGGTGAACATTTTTCCCACCTCAAGCCATTGAGCGGACTGCCGCAATGAAGGGCAGCCCGCTCAAATGGGGAGGCTATATTATCGCCGCACTAGGCTAGGCGCGTCTCGCGAATTGCAAGCCCTGGACTAGCTTCCCTGCGGCTTGGAGTAGCGACGGAGGAACGGCGGCAGGTCGAGCTTGCCGGTGTCGTTTGCCATCGCGTCGAGCAGCATATTGGCATAGCCGGCGTCGGTTTCCTTGTTTTCTCCCGGGTGTTCAAAGCCGGTGGCGATGATGGTGATCTTGATCTCGTTCTCCATCTTCATGTCGGTGGACATTCCGAAGATGATGTTGCAGTCCGGGTCAACGACGCGCTGGATGACCTCTGCCGACTCATGCAGCTCGTTGAGCTTGAGGTCGCTGCCGCCGGTAATGTTGAACAGCACGCCCCGCGCGCCTTCGATGGACACGTCCAGAAGCGGGTTGGTGATAGCCGTCTGTGCGGCGTTCCGTGCGCGATGATCGCCAACACCCCAACCGATCGACATCCATGCGGGACCGGAGTCCTGCATGATAGACTGCACATCGGCGAAGTCGAGGTTAATCTCGCCCGGCACCGTTATCAGCTCGGCGATGGACTGTACGCCCATTCGCAGCACATCGTCCGCCATCAGGAACGCGTTCTGCGCTGTGATTTCTTCTTCGCAGATGACATGCAGGCGCTCGTTCGGAATGACGAGCAGCGTGTCCACCTGATCCTTGAGGCGCTGTATGCCCGCCTCTGCGGCGTCTGCGCGGCGCTTGCCTTCGAATGCGAACGGGCGCGTTACGACGCCTACGGTCAGCGCGCCAGTCTCGCGTGCGATTTCGGCGATTACCGGTGCTGCGCCAGTACCGGTGCCGCCGCCCATGCCCGCCGCGACGAACACCATATCCGCGTCGCGTATCACGTCGTAGAGTTCTTCGCGGCTCTCTTCCGCGGACTTCATGCCGATGTCAGGGTTGCCGCCCACGCCCTTGCCCATGGTCAAGCCGTCACCGATGCGCAACTTCAGCGGCACATCGCAAGTAACGAGCGCCTGCGCGTCGGTGTTGACGACCAGGTACTCGACGGAAGGCACGCGCTCACGGAACATCCGCGACACGGCGTTGGAGCCGCCTCCGCCAACGCCGATGACTTTGATGCGCGCCATGCCGTCCATTTCCCTTACATACTCGAGCTCTCTGACTGCTGTAGCCATTGTTTCCTCCCCTGTGTATCTTCGTGTCCGAAGTGTTTGATTTTGGTTCGAGTTCTAAATGTAATCGGTCCGAAATTATCTCCTGAATATGCTGAGAATCCCGCTCCGCCTCTGGCTTCCACTGCCGTCCTTATGCCCGCTGCCGTTTACGGCGAACTCTCGTTGCTGGCGGCGGTTCTTCTTCTTGCCGATGGCGTGAGGCTTGGGATCGTCGTCGTACTGGGCCGCAGCCCATGCCAGGATGCCGGCAGCGGTGCTTGCCATCGGGGTTCGGAGTTCGCGCGGCATTCCGAGATATGGCGGCGGGGCGCCAACCCTTACATCGGCGCCTGTGCTCATCTTGAACACTTCGTGAAAGCCATCGAGTTTAGACGCGCCGCCGGACAGCACGATGCGGTAGTTCGTCAGGTCGTCGATGCCGCCTTCGCGCAGCTTGAGAACGATGAGCTGTATCAGTTCTTGCGCTCGCTCGCGCGTCAGCTGGCAGATGTCGTGCAGCGAGACATTAGTGGACGCTCGGCCTCCGTTGATGGGCAGCGTTACCTCTTCGTGTATCTTGGTCTGGTTCGGCAGGGCGGTCGCCCTCGATACCTTGACTTCCTCAGCCGCTTCGTAGGTGGTGTTGTACACCACGCAGATGTCGTTGGTGAACTGGTAGCCGCCAATCGGAATTACGGACGAATACTGCGACGTGTCGTACTGGAACACCATCACATCGGTCGTGCCGCCGCCGATGTCAACGAGTGCCGCGCCGCGGAATCGTTCTTCCTGCGTGAGCACCGACTCGCAGCTGGCAAGCGATTCTAACACCAGCGATTCAATGCGAACGCCTGCGCCTTCGACTGCGCGAGTCAGCTTGTCCACTTCCCACGACGACGCCTTGACGAGGTGCGTTTCGACATCGACTTGCGATGTGTGCATGCCCATTGGGTCGGAGACATCCATCTTGCCGTCTATCGAGTAGGTGTTCGGGATCGCGTGGATGATTTCGCGTCCGGTGTGGTAGCCGTTCGTGCTCTTCCTGACAGATGAGGGAACTTTCGCGACTTCGTTATATGTAACGACGCCGTGCTCGCCAACCCAGTCGATTGTGTCCATCCGACGCTCGTAGGATATGCCCCTGCCGGTGATGCCCACGAAGGCGGTGTCCACGTGCATGCCGCTGGAAGATTCAGCCTTGCTGACCGATTTCTTTACGGCGAACTGTGTGGCTTCCACATCTTCTACGACGCCTTTGCGAACGCCTGAGCATGGAGCCTCGCCGTGTCCTAGCACTTCTATGCGACCACCGTCGAGTTTCTTGCCGATGATGGTCAAGATCTTTGAAGTGCCGATGTCGATTGCCGCAAAAATCCTGGAGTTATCCATTGCTACTCCATACATGTTCGTATCCTTCCTGTACACGTTCACTAGGCTTTGGCAGGGAATGGTTTAAGAATCATTATCAATAAGGTTCACAGCCTTTCGGCTATTCGTATGCGAGCGCTGCGACTCCGCGGATTGGCGCGCACTTCCTCGTTGGAAGGCCTGATGACGCGCCGGTTGATGATCCGGACGGTAGGCTCTTTGTCGCAAGCGCATTGCGGAACTGACGGCGGGCAGATACAGTTTGATGCCATATGCCGGATGGCGTTCTTGACGATGCGATCTTCGATGGAGTGGTATGTGATGACCACCAAGCGGCCAGCCACGTCCAAAGTATCAACTGCTGCATCAAGCCCTCGCTGTACGTTCCCAAGTTCGTCGTTAACTGCAATGCGTATCGCCTGAAATGTTCTTGTAGCGGGGTTGATTCTTCCCCGCTGCCTTCCAACCGCGCTTAAGACTATGTCCGCCAGCTGCGTTGTCGTCCTTACCGGACGGCTCCTCACTATCG
Organism: Chloroflexota bacterium; assembly: GCA_009840355.1. Lineage (NCBI taxonomy): Bacteria > Bacillati > Chloroflexota > Chloroflexota bacterium. Next base: position 116,484 of record VXNZ01000019.1, on the reverse strand, counting down.
TTCTGGCTATGCGCCTGGACCTTCGTTCTTCTCCGTAGCGGTAGATGATGTCCGCCAGCTCTTGTTCGTCGTATCGATTGACAATCGTGTCGGCAGTTATGCCCTGCGACTTGTCGAATCGCATATCTAGTGGGGCTTCGTGCCGGAAGCTGAAGCCCCGCTCTCCCTTATCCAACTGCAGTGACGACAGTCCCAAATCGAGCAGCAGCCCGTCGGCATTCATAAAGCCGGTCTCAGCCGCAACTTGCGCTACCTCACTGTAGTTCGCTTGCCTAATTGTGGAGTTGTCGCCGTATCCTCGTATTCGTTCTGCCGCCGTCTCCAATGCTTCGCCATCTATGTCTATGGATAGGACTCTTGGCGCCGGTGTCGCAGCTTGTAGGATTGCCAGCGAATGGCCGCCTTCGCCTGCGGTGCAGTCTATGTACTTCCCATCCGCCTTCACTTGCAACGCCGCGAGCACTTCGTCCACCATTACCGGCGTGTGGTAGTGCTTCACGCGCTGCCGTTAGCGAATCGATGCGGTGTCGCCGACTGCTTGTGCAAGCGTTTGCCTCCTGTCCGGCTGCCTTCGGTGTAGCGCTCTGTGGTCTGAAAGTTGACCTACATGCTATAATCAGCGCGTTGCCGTTGGCTGCCTCTTCTCTTACTGTGCAACGAGTTTCGCAAAGTGGCGTCAATCAACGCAAGGAACTTTTGAGTATATGTTTGGGCTGTTTTTGGGAAAATTGTCAAACAAAGTTTAGGAGAGTAAGTAAATGGCAAACGACTCCCCAGACAATTTCAACATAGCTGTTCTAACTATTAGCGACAGAGGCGCGAGTGGCGAACGCGAAGTCGATGGCAGTGGAAATGCCATCAGCGAGCTTATGGTTGAAGAGGGCTATAATCTGGTACAGCGCGGCATGGTCGCGGACGAAGTGCCGCAGATTTCCAGCATATTGCGCGAATGGAGCGACTCCGGGGATATAGATCTGATAGTGACCACGGGCGGCACGGGGCTTGGTCCTCGCGATGTTACGCCCGAAGCGACACGCGCAGTGGTGGACATCGAAGCGCCGGGTTTTGGCGAAGCGATGCGGATTCAAACGCTGCAGTTCACGCCATTCGCAATGCTTAGCCGAGCGACTGCGGGCGTGCGCTCCGGCTGCCTGATAGTCAACCTTCCCGGCAGCGAAAAAGCGGTGCGCGAGACTCTCGCCGTGGCGATGCCCGCGCTCGCTCACGGGCTGGCGATGGTCAAGGGCGGCTGACGCATTCATCCAACTCCGTAATTGAGATGCGCTTTCATGTGCTGACAATCTTCCCTGCTATGTTCGACGGACCGCTGTCGGAGAGCATAATCTCGCGCGCTGTCGAGCGGGGATTGGTCAAGATTTGCCTGCATGACATCCGCGACTATGCTACGGATAAGCACCGCAGCGTGGACGACTACCCATACGGCGGCGGCTACGGCATGGTGATGAAGCCTGAGCCTATCTTCGACGCTTATGCCGCTGTCAAGCACACTGCGAGTCTTGGCGAAGATACGCCTGTCGTTCTGCTCACACCGCAGGGAACGCCATTCTCGCAGCCCATAGCGGAACGACTGGCTACGCTGGACGATATCGTGCTGATTTGCGGCCGTTACGAAGGCGTGGACGAGCGCGTCCGGGAATATGTGGCAAATTGCGAATTGAGCGTTGGCGACTACGTGCTGAGCGGCGGCGAACTCGCGGCTATGGTAGTTATCGACGCTGTAACACGCCTGATACCCGGCGCCGTCGGCTCAATCGAATCCACGCAGGATGACTCGTTTTCCACGGGTTTGTTGCAATTTCCGCAATACACGCGCCCGGCAGAGCACGAAGGCGGAAAAGTGCCGGACATTCTGCTGTCCGGTAATCACGGCGAAATCGAGAAGTGGCGCCGCCGCGAATCACTCCGCCGCACATACCATCGCCGCCCTGACCTGCTCGACAGCGCCGCGCTGTCCGATGCCGACCGCCGCTTCATCGACAGCCTGCGCCCGAATGATGATTGGCTCTGAGGATTTGCACTAACGCTATGGAGTAATCTGATCCCCATGGGTTCTAATCTCCATCGGTAAAGTAAATACGAGCGCAAAATTGAACGCAGGCACGGTTCATTTCTGCACCATCGCTATCAGCAAGACACCATACATCCATAGATAAGCAAATCAGCATCTATCCGGCAGACTAGGGAGGGCGCAAATGCCAAAGTTAGAATTTGTTGACGCCCATGTACACTTCTACGACATGCAGCATCCGGAATTGCACTACGGGCACTGGCAGCCGGACGTCAATCCGCCGCTCATCGGCAAGCAGATGCGCAAGCTGGGCGAACGAAACTTCTTCGCCGAGGACTTCATTGAGACCACGCGGGCGTCCAATGTTACGAAGGCGGTGCATGTGCAGGCTGCTATCGGCTCTCCGGACCCGGTGAAGGAAACCGAGTGGTTGGAAGAAGCGGCGGAACGCACCGGCTTTCCACACGCGATTGTCGCGTACGCAGACTTGCGCGATCCAGACGTCGAGCGCGTCTTGGAACGGCACTGCGAGTTTCCGCGCATGAAGGGGATACGCGATTTCTCTTATGGCGACTTTCTTGTTGCGGATGACTTCCATAGGGGATACGCGTTGCTCGAAAAGTACAACTTGCACGCGAGCATCGCCGCGCAGTGCCAGGATATGGACAAGCTGGCTGCGCTGGCGAACAAGTTCCCAAACACGAAAATCGTTATTGACCACGCTGGCAATCCGGCTGAACGCACGGACGAGTTCTTCGCCCGGTGGAAGCAGGGAATGGTGACCGCCGCGACTGCGGATAACATCATCTGCAAGATTTCCGGACTGGGTATGGGCGACCACAATTGGACTGTGGACAGCATACGCCCTTACGTGTTGGGCTGCATCGAAGCGTTCGGCGTGGAGCGCAGCATATTCGCCACGAACTGGCCCGTGGACAGCCTGTTCAGCGACTACGATACGGTCATCGCGGCATACACCGAGATAATCGCCGGCTTTTCTGAAGATGAAAAGCTCGCGATGTTTGCGGAGAATACTGAGGCGTTGTATGGGATTTAGCTAATGGCGATGGGGTGGCTAAATGTTGACACTGGCAGGCGTAGGGCATAACCTCACTGACTAAATGGCGATTGACGGCATTGAATAAAGACCGACTATGGAGGCATAGCGAAGTGGCAGTTAACACCGATCCCGGCGTGCAGGCGATATTGGACAATATGCAAGTGATCGTGGCGTCCGAGGGCGGGTCTCTGGAGTACATTGACATGAAGGGCGGACGCCTGACCGTGAAGTACCACAAGGGCGTGAACGAAGAGTGCCCGGAATGCGTTCCGGACCATGCCCTCGTTGAGCAAATGTTCCGCACTTCGATGTCAACCTTCGCGCCGTATGTGCGGGACCTCGAGCTGCTCTAGCGCGTCAGCGAATCATATCGAGATACTTCAGCCCTGAGCCGGTGTTGAGCAGCAATATCGATTCATCAGGCGATAGCGTGCCGTCTGCGAGCAGCTTGCGCAGCGCCGCAGACAGCGCCGCGCCTTCCGGGCAGACGAACATGCCCTCGAGCGATGCGACTGCTCGCATGTCGGACAGTATTTCTTCTTCGCTGACGGTAATCGCGCCGCCGCCGCTCTCGCGCAGCGCCTGCAATATCAGATAGTCGCCGATAGCGGCAGGCACGCGAATGCCGGCGGCAAGCGTGTCCGGATTTTCCCAGGGCTCCGCGAACTCTGTGCCCTCGTTGAACGCGCGGACTATAGGCGCGCAGCCTTCAGATTGTACGGCGAACATCTTCGGGCGCTCGCTGCCGATCCAGCCCATCTCCTCCATCTCGGCGAACGCCTTCCACATGCCCACAATGCCCGTGCCGCCGCCGGTCGGGTATAGAATGACTTCGGGCAGCGTCCAATCCATCTGCTCAGCGATTTCGTAGCCCATCGTTTTCTTGCCCTCAACGCGATACGGCTCGCGCAATGTGGACACATCAAACAGCCCAAGCTCCTCCGCACGCTCGCCGGATATACGCCCGGCGTCGGTAATGTACCCGTCCACGAGCTCGAGATTCGCACCGGAAATCTCCACTTCCACGCGATTGGCTTCGGGCGCGTCTTTGGGCATGAAGACATAGGCTTCCATGCCAGCCTTGGCGGCGTATGCGCTCATCGCGCCAGCGGCGTTGCCTGCGGACGGCATGGTCAGCCGCGTAATGCCAAGTTCCTTCGCCTTGGATACGGCAGCGCCCAACCCGCGCGCCTTAAACGACCCGGTCGGGTTGATGCCCTCGTCCTTGATGTACAGCGCCGTACATCCAATGTCGCCGCCAAGCCGCTCTGCTTTGAATATGGGCGTAAAGCCCTCGCCGAGCGTTACGACATTCGCCTCGTCGCGCACCGGCATGACCTCGAAGTAGCGCCACATATTAGCCGGTCGGTCTCGCAGTGCGTCGCGGCTGAGCGCTGCAGTTGCACCTTTCAGGTCGTAGCGTGGGTAGAGCACCTTGCCGCATATGTCGCAGGTGCGGTGCGGCTCGTCAGCGGAGCGTACGATTCCGCAGTATGTGCATTCCAAGTTCGTCAGAAAACTCTTCATCAATTCAATTCCTGCTTTGGTATATGTTGCGATGATATATGTTGCCGTAAATCGATGCGGCTAGGCAAATCTGTTTTGCTCTTCGTGATAGCACGCGCCGCACATCTCGTAGCGCACATGCTTCGTGCGGCCGCAGGAGCAAGTGTCGAACTCGTTGGGATTGCGCTGCATGTAGCAGTTACGGCAGTAGTCGAACTCGGCGCGCTTGTAGCCGTCGCACAGCGGGCACTTGTTCGTAATGGGCGGGAACGCTGAGCGCGGAGGCGCCGTTCGCTCGACCGCCTGAGTGCCGTTGGTTATGACAGCCGGCGAAATCTGCGGCGAAGTCTGGGGTGCCGGTGCTGGTGCTGGCGGCTGCGGCTCGGACGCTATGAGCGCGTCCATCAGCGCGTTGTCGTACTCGTCGAATGCTACATCGATGCGTGCATCAAGGTCGGCTGCGTCGAATCCTTCGTCGTCGATCGCTATCCGCAAGTCCATAACGCGCATGGCTATGGTAGCTTTCTCTTCCAAATCTTCGCAGGATTGGTACTCCGCGGTCAGCGTTGTCAGTTCAATCTGGTGTTTCTCATGTGCAGACAAAATCGCGCCGACACTTAAAATCTCTTCGCGCAAGGCTGTGCGTTCGTTTGCGAGTTCAATCTTTAAGTCCATCCCTTTACCCTCCCTTCGTTGCATATTATACGCTTGGGGATATAATAGCAGACAACTGCAATTATTCTACATGCAGCTTGCTAGACGACTTAATGTCAGCAGTCGGCTTTCGCGGCGATGATTGCTTTCATTCATGCATGCGAATTGGAAATGGAAGGAACACTATGGTATCCACGATTGAACAACGATACTACGACTTGCACACCGGCTCGGCGGAGCGCTGGGCGACCGCGCGCGACATTTTCCCGGACGGCGTAACTCACGATGGGCGGCGCATGTCGCCGTTTCCGCTTTACGGCACGCATGGGCAGGGCGGCGTGAAGTGGGACGTGGACGGAAATCGCATCATAGACTTTTGGACAGGACACGGCTCTATGATGCTGGGGCACGCGCATCCGGAGATAGTCAGAGTGGTGCAAGAACAGGTCGCCATCGGCACGCACTTGAGTATGTCGTCCGACTTGGAAATACGCTGGGCGCAACTGGTGCAGCAGCTCATACCGAGCGCGGAGAAGGTGCGCTTTCACAGCTCCGGCACGGAAGCGACGATGATGGCGATACGCATGGCGCGCGCGTACACGGGCAAGACGAAGGTCATCAAGTTTGAGGAGCACTTTCACGGCTGGAGCGACTACCTCGCGGCGGGCGGCGCAGGCTTGGGCGGCATACCACAGGAGACGCTGAGCACGATGATTGTGCTGCCGCCGAATGACATAGGCGCGGTGGAAGAAGCGTTGCAGCGAAGCGACGACATTGCCGCGATCATCCTTGAGCCGACCGGAGCGCACATGGGGCTTGAGCCGATTAGCCCTACATTCTTGCAGCAGTTGCGCGACATCACCGAGCAGAACGGCGTGGTGTTGATATTCGACGAAGTGGTAACGGGCTTCCGCGTGGCGAAGGGCGGCGCTCAATCGCTCTATGGCGTTACGCCCGATATGACCACGATGGCGAAGATTCTGGGCGGTGGGCTGCCGGGCGGCGCGGTCGCGGGTAAGGCGGACATAATCAACATGATCGAAGGCGGCAACGACCCGTCTCGGCGTGTGGCGCACAACGGCACATTCAACGCGAATCCACTGTCCGCCGTGGCGGGTATCCGCGCGCTTGAACTGGTGCAGACGGGCGATGTGAACGATCGAGCGGCGGCGATGGGCGAGCGCCTGAAGGCGGGCATCAACGAGACGCTGACGAAGCTTGAGATTCCGGGCTGCGCGACGGGCATCAACTCGCTGATATTCCTGCGTCTCAATGTCGATGAAGACGCGGCAGACCCGGATAAGAACCCGAACGCGGCGCGCGATATGCGCAACTCGGACGATGCCAAATTGCAAGAGCAACTCGGACTTGCGATGCTGAATTACGGCGTCCACGCGGGCAACGCACACGGCGGCGCACGTTTCATACTCAGCGCGGCGCATACTGAGCAGGACATCGACGAATCGGTCGGGTCGATAGGCAATGCGCTGTCCGATGCGCGCGAGCAGGGACTTGTCTAGTTCGACGGGTGGGATGGTCTAATGCAAGACGACATGTACGATGTGTTAATCATCGGCGGTGGTGCGGCCGGCCTCACTTCCGGAATGTACACCTGCCGCGCGGGGCTGAAGACGCTGTTGCTGGAGCGTCTGATGCCCGGCGGGCAGGTCATAAATGCTGAGCGTATCGAGAACTTTCCCGGTTTTCCCGAAGGCTTGACAGGCGCGGACTTTGGGCCTTTGCTGCAACAGCAGGCGATGCAGTACGGGCTTGAGATACAACTCGGCGAAGTCGATGAATTAGAGCAGGACGCTGAGGGCTGGCGAGTCTCCGCATGGGGAACGGAACATCGTTCGCGTTCGATCATAATCGCCGGCGGCTCGACGCTGCGGCGATTGGGCGTCCCAGGTGAAGAGGAACTATTCGGCGCGGGCGTTTCCTACTGCGCTACATGTGACGGCGGATTCTTCATGAATCAGGTCGTTGGCGTAGTTGGCGGCGGCGATTCCGCACTCGACGAGGCTCTGGTGCTGACAGAGTACGCCAGCAAGGTGCTACTACTGCATAAAGGCGCGGCGTTCAGCGGCGAGAGTATCCTGCAAGAGCGCGTGCTGGCGCATCCGAAAATCGAAGTGCGCTGGAACACCACCGTGAGGGAGATTATCGGCAGCGGGCAGGTAGAGGGAGTGGGCGTAGTGGACGAATTGTCCGGCGAGACATCGCGCATAGACTTGTCCGGCATATTCATCTACATCGGTCTGGATCCGAACACCGAATATCTGCAAGATGTGCTGCCGCTGGACAACGGCGGCCACATCCCGACCGACATCTGGATGAGCACACCCGTGCCCGGCATATTCGCAGCAGGCGATATACGGCAAAACTCCGCCGCGCAGCTGGTAAGCGCGGCCGGAGACGGCGCGACGGCGGCGATTGCGGCGCGGCGGTATGTGGAGGGGCTGGCATAGTCTGCCGTAAATTGTGAAAGGAAGTCGTGATGGGCAAATCTACAATAACGATAACGATGGATGACGCATTGCTAGAAACCGTTGATAGGCTTGTGGAAAAATCCGTGTATCCGGACCGCAGTCTGGCGATACAGGAAGCGGTAAAGGACAAATTCAAAAGGTCCGACAAGAGTCTTCTTGAGCGAGAGCTCGCTAAGATGGATCCAGAGTTTGAACAACGGATGGCAGATGAATTCCTTCCAAGAGACTTGTCAGAATGGCCGGAATATTAAGAGGCGAAGTCGTCTGGGCTGACCTTTATCCGGCACGTGGGCACGAACAGGCAGGTCGAAGGCCGGTGGTTGTCATAAGCTATGACAATTTCAATGTTCGCTCAGGAACCGTGATAGCAATGTCAGTGACGAGTCAGCCACAAAGAGAGAGGTATCCACTCACGCTTGAACTGGAGGATGCAGGACTCCCTAGGCGTTCTTGGGTGAAAATCAGTCAAGTCCACACACTTTCTGTTGAACGTCTCGGAAGAACAATAGGCTTTGTTACGGAGAGTGAATTGGATATGTTAGTCGCTGGATTAAATGAATTGATAACCGAATGACCTCAATAGAAATTGGCGGCGCAACGGCGGTGATTGCGGCGCGGCGGTATGTGTAAGGGGTAGGCAAGCTTCGGGGCTTTCAGGGGCGTTACGGGATTTGGATTTGCCAATATCGCACAATCTGTCGGATAGACGATGCGGTTGGGTTGATTCTCATTATGTGCACTACGCATCGGTGCGAGGCTTATCGCCGCACACAGAACATCAACGGGCAGCAATAAGGGACTACTGATGGACTTTCAATTTACTCAGGAACAGGAAGACTTCCGCCAAGAAGTGCGCGAGTTCCTTGCGGAGAAGCTTGGCGAGGACTGGAACGGCATTGTGCCGGACGACTACTTTACTGACGAGAATTGGCGCACTATCCGTAACCTGACTGGCGAGCTTGTCGATAAGGGATGGCTCACGCTCGCTTGGCCGGAGGAGTACGGCGGGCAGGGGCGGCCGCACATCGAGCAGATGATATACAACGAAGAGACGGCGTATTTCCGCGCACCCACACGCGACACCAGCATGGGCACGCACATGGTCGGTCCCTCCATTATGCTCTACGGCACGGACGGGCAGAAGGCGCAATATCTGCCCGAAATCGCCAGCGGGGATGCGGTGTACTGCCAAGGTTTCAGCGAGCCGGAATCCGGCTCCGACCTTGCCTCACTTCAGCTCAGGGCAGTGGAAGACGGTGACGACTTTGTGCTGAACGGGTCGAAGATTTGGACCAGCGGCGCGCAGCGCGCCAATCGCTGCTACATAATGGTGCGCACCGATCCGGAAGCGCCCAAGCATCGCGGCATCAGCGTGTTCATCGTGGATATGGACACGCCCGGCATCGAAGTCGCTCCTATCATCAACATGTTCGGCGTGCACTACTTCAACCAAGTGTTCTTCGAGAATGTTCGCGTGCCCAAGCGCAATATGATCGGCGAGATTAACAAGGGATGGTATGTCGCCGCGACGACTCTGGACTTCGAGCGCTCCGGCGTTGGGCGATACGGCTCGAACCGCCGCGACTTGGAAGAACTCGCCGGTTTGTCCAAAGAAATCAGGCTGAACGGCAGCACGCTTAATAACGACCAGAAGTTCAGGCGGCGTCTTGCGGAACTTTGGACCGCGAACGAAGCCGGCAGGATGGTCGCGTACAATGTGGCGTGGATGCAGAGCGAAGGGCTTGTACCGAACAAGGAAGCGTCCGCAGCGAAGCTTGTCGGCAGCGAAATCAGCCAGCGCATTAGCCAGCTGGGGATGCAGATGCTGGGCATGTACGGGCTGCTCGACGAAGGCTCGAAGTGGGCGTACATCAACGGAAGAATCGCGCAGCAGTGGATGGACTCGGTGTCGTTGACGATTCGCGCCGGCACATCGGAAATTCAGCGCAACATTATCGCCAGCCGTGGGCTTGGTCTGCCGCGAGGTTAGCGTTGCTACCGTGGGTGCTGGTGGCAGTCGGCGGCGCGTTCGGCGCGGTGTCCCGCTATGGTGTTGACCGCGGGGTTAACGCCATGTTCGGCACTACGGCGCTCGGCACATTCGCGGCGAACATCAGCGGGTCGTTCCTGCTAGGGCTGCTAGTCGCAGCGATAGCAGCGCGGACGGGGTTACCAGAGGAATTCAGGCTGTTTATCGCGGTGGGCTTTCTAGGTTCTTACACGACATTCTCCACGCTCACCGTAGCCAGCGTGCAGTTCGCGGCAGATGGCGATTGGATGCGCGCGGCGTTGAATATCGTTGGCAGCGCGGTTGTTGGCGTCGTCGCGGCATTCGCAGGAATCGCGCTGGGCAGGGCGGTGTTTTAGATCCCTCACTTTGCTTGGAATGACAGCACTCTGCTCGAATTAACAGAAGCGGAATTGAATTGCGGTAAGGGGCCAATGTGTCGTGATTCAGGGCATCTTGCTGTGGGCATTGAAAAATTATGCGCCGTGGACAATCCTTGAAACGCTCGGCTATGTTCGTACTGATGAAGAACGCGAGCATTGCCAGAGCTTGGCGAAGTAACCTAGAAGAAGAGTGTACCGGCGCCGCGCACGGTTAGTATCCCTCCAACTGCCAGCAGCACCAAGCCCATTGCCAGTATCAGGTTGACCAACCTGACGCGCCCCGTCAACTTCGCGCCGTAGTAGCTGCCTATCATAGCGGCGATGCCCATCGGTATCAGCAAAGCGTAATCGACTTCGCCCTTCAGCACATGGCCGACCCAGCCGGACGCGCCGATAAGCACGCCGATGAATAGGTTCGTGCCGGCTGCGATGCGCGGGTCCACGCGCAGAACGCGGATGAGCGCGGGCAGTCGTATGCTGCCGAGTATGAGCCCGACCGCGCCGCCGAGCAGTCCGACGCCAAGTCCGATGCCGCCGGTTTCTATCTGCCGCCAGAAGGTGAATGTGCCCGCCGAGCCTGTCATTTCGCCGCCGAACAGGTTTGCTTCATGCGTTTCTTCCTGCATGCGCTCTCGCGCCATAATCAGGAACTCCACGCCTTGCCAGAATACCAGCAGCCCTGCGAGGAATATCAGGAGTCCCGCTGGCGCTATGTCGCTCATGAAACCGCCGACAAGCGCGCCAACGAATGCGGGCAAGCCCATCACCAGAACAATTCGCGTATTCACGCGACCGTCGCGCAGGTGACGGGCTGCGCCGGACAGGGACGCCAAGCCGCTTACCAGAATGTTCGTACCGCCGGCTACCGCCGGTGGCATGCCCAGCAGCAGCATCGCGGGCAGGCGTATCGTGCCGAGCGCAAGCCCGACGAATCCGCCCAGTACGCCAACCAAGCCGGATACGACGGTCAGCAGCACCGCCTGCCATAGTTCGATTCCTGATATAAACTCTATTTCGCTCAAATCCTGACCTCCGATTTGGCTATTTCTTGTCAGACTTTGCGGCGTCTTCCAATTCAGTTCGCATTTCGTCTATCTCTTCGCGCGTGGCGGGATGATGACCGTAGCAGGCGCGTATGAATGCCCTAGTCGCGGCGCGCACCAAATTGCGCGGCAATGTTCGTTCGAGAGTCGGCTGAAATTCAGATGGCGTTTCGCTCGCGTGTCTGGCGTTGCCACGCTTTTCGGACAGCATCAACATGCCGAAGTAGATGCGGAATACATCGGTAATGTTCGGGTCGTCAGACGGAACGCGCAGGGCGGTGTTTTGCCTTCGTCGGCGAAACCGCGAGGGCAGCATGTTGAACAGCAGGTTCGCGAAGTCGTAGGTTATATCCGCGCCTTCTATCACCGATTCGCGGTCCCCGTCGGCATCCGCCTGCCGCCGACGCACACGACGCCTGTACGCCAGCGCCATCACGACCAGCACGGCGATGATGATTGCGGCGACAATCGACCACTGCAATATCTGCAGCAGGAGCAGCGCTGCCGGCTCTGACTCACCTTGATTCGCGAAACCTTCGAATGTTGCCGGACCCTGCGGCATGGCGAGTTCAGTCTCCGGACGCGGGTCGCCGCCAAGCCAGACAAGCAGCGCGAATATACCCCTTGTGAAGTAGTCGATGAAGTAAGCGAGCGGAAATATCACGATGTAGAAGACTATCGTGGCGAGAATCTGCAGTACCCAGAGCAGCGGCGCGGCGATGAAGGCGAGCACATCGCGCTGCAGGAGGCTGAATATCAAACCAAGCACAACAAGCGCGCCGACTAAGCCACCAATTACCCGTGTCCACGCGCGCGTTACGTTGGTTTGCTGTGTGGCGGGCGCCATGTTAGCGACGATGAGCCCTGCCACGCCGGATGCGAAGAAGAGGAACATCATCGGGAATACATTGAGATTGGCGGGATGCGCAATGTCGATGACCGCGGCGATGGCGAGCACCAAGATACCGATGCGGAAGCTAGTGCCGAGGCTTTCTGCCGGAATGTCCAACGCGCCGATATGCCCGCCGCGCCACCACAGCGCCGCGCCACCAAGACTGCCATACACCGCGCCGAGAATGAACCTGTCGGACACATCTTCTGCCCTCATTGCGCCAATCCAGCCGAAATTCAGCGCGCCGGTCTCCTGTGGCACCTGTGAGGCGACCATCAGGTACACGACGATGATTCCCGCGATCATCTGCAAGCCATATGCCATCAGCGGCGGCATGATTACCATTGATAGGGTGCGCGCCCATATGAGCGACAACGCCATCACAGCCAGCACTGCAACCCACGATATTGGGCTGCCGGTCGCGCCGAATGGGAAGCTCAATATACCCAGCAGCGCCACGAGCCACGCGCTCTCGGACAGCAGCAGCGAGCCTGTAACCAGCCGTTCACGCATCACGGTCATGGCTAGTCTCCCGTTGCCGTCAATGTGGCGAATTGGCGGAAGTTGCGCTGGTCGCTGAACTCCAAGCCTTCGAATGCGCCACCGATTTCGTGCAGAATGACGCCATCAGGCATCGACGGGCAGGGATCGTCGCCGACATAGACGACCACGAGCTTGTAGCCGTGCGCCTGCATTGATTCGAGAATCTGCGGCAGGTCGTCCGACATCAATGACAGAACAACAACCACTGTGGCGCCCAGCGGGAAGCGACGCCACTGCTGCGCCAGCTGCCCAGTGATCGAGCCCATCGGCAGGGGACGAATGGAAGCGAGCGCTTCTAGGATAATTGTCAGCTGTTCCGGCGCTTGGCTTGGCGCGACCTTCATCGGTCTGTCGGCGAGCACGGGTGTGCCGTTCGAGAACAGCCCAAGATTGTAGTGGCGCTCTGATGCGTACACAGCCAAAGACGCGGCGGCGGTTATGATGCGCTCTAGGTGTGTCGGAGAATAGCCTTCCCATGTGTGCGCCATCGTGTCGACAGCTACGGCAAGCACGACTGTGACCGAAGTGCTGGGTTCGTAAGTGCGGACTTGCAATTCCTGCATCCGAGCGGAGGCCTTCCAGTCCACGGTCTTCAGCGCATCGCCAGTCTGGTAGTCGCGCAAACCCATCGGTCGCGCCATGTCCTCAAAGATTCGGATGCCCCCGCGTGTCTCGCCGAGCGGCCTTGCTGACGGTATGCCGATCTCAGGCAGCGATACGAGGCGCGGATACACCAGCACATAATCGCGGTCTTGCGATTCCCGTTCGCTGCCGAAGAAGCCAAGAAGGTCGCCGCTGCGCAGGTATGATGGGCCGACACGGAAGTAGCCACGCCGGTCGCACCGGAACTCGTATGTCCAGCGTACGCGCTCGTACCACGACATGGATGTGGAGTGCCGCAGCGTGTGCGCTTCCGGGTTTGGGCTGTTTACGACATCCGCGCCTTCTAGCGTCATGCAGGCGGGCATGTCGTCTTCCACGCGCACCCGTCCAAGCGGAAGCGGCTTGCGATTCGTCAGCGTGATGGTGAGAGTTGCTTTCTCGCCCATGAAGACGCGTTGCTGCGAGAATTCGCGTTCGTATGTCAGGTGCTGCAGCGACGCCTTGTTCCACAGCCGTGCCGTGCCGACCACGAGCAGCCCCATCACGCTGAAGCCGATGAGCAGCCCTTCGCCTGCGAAGATGCCGATGCCAATCAGCACAACAAAGACGATCATCCACAGCTCATGCAGCATCTGGCTCAGCATGGCGCTACCTTTCGATGGGCACGGGAACGCCGGCGAGAATGTCGCGCACAATCTGTCCTGCAGTGCGTCCGCGAAGGCGTGCGCCGGACGCCACGATGAAGCGGTGCGCGAGTACGGGCAGGGAGAGGGCCTTTACATCGTCCGGCGTAACGAAATCGCGCCCGTCTAGCGCGGCGCGCGCCTGCGATGCCTTGTATAGCGCCAAGCCCGCGCGTGGACTTGCGCCAAGCGTCAGCGACTGGTTCGTGCGGGACGCTTGCAGTATGTCCACGATGTAAAGGCGTACCGTATCGTCCACGAGCACACCCGAGACCAGCGATTGCATTTCAGCAAGTTCGGCGGCATCCGCTACAGCGTCAATCTGCGGGGGCTCATATTCGCGCTCGAAGCGAAGCAGTATGTCGGACTCTTCTTCGGGCGTGGGGTAGCCAAGTCTGACGCGCAGCATGAACCTGTCGAGCTGCGCTTCGGGCAGCGGGAATGTGCCTTCCATCTCGATGGGATTCTGCGTCGCCATTACGAGAAACGGCTCGGGCAGGGGACGCGTTTCGCCATCGACGGTCGCTTGTCGTTCTTGCATCGCTTCAAGCAGAGAAGACTGCGTGCGCGGCGTTGCGCGATTTATCTCGTCCGCAAGCAACATCTGGCTGAAAATCGGGCCGCCGCGAAACTGAAAATCGCCTGTGCGCTGGTTGTAGAAGTTGACGCCAAGCACATCGGTCGGCATCAGGTCGGGCGTGAATTGGATGCGCCGGAATGTGCATTGCAGCGACTGCGCCAGCGCCTTGGCGAGCGTTGTCTTGCCGATGCCGGGCGTATCTTCAACGAGAATGTGTCCGCGGCATAGCATCGCTATGATAGCGAGATTGATCGCCTCGTCCTTGCCCACGATGACCTGCTGCACATTCTCGCGTATTCGCGCCGCCATCCGCTGCACGCTCTGCACGTCGATTCCGTTAGTCAAATGCTGCCTCACTTGCTGTCGCGGCGTGCGCCGTATGTTCACCGGTCTTCCGCTGATGTTCCACCGCAGGGTAGGGTTAGTATAATGCACATTGCGCCAATCCGATAGTTGCGCGGATTTTCGCTGCGCTGCCCGCTACTGACAGCGAATTACCCTAGCATTACAGGAATGACAGAGGCTAGGGAGCCGGATGCCGGCGTGGCAGGGATTGTGGAATGACCCGACAGGGAGCATTCCGCGGGGCAATTACTGGTTTACGCCGCTTAGATGCGCTATATTATTCGGTAGTGTCTGCGCTATGGTGCGGTGTGCCTAGTGGATAGGTGAATGATGGCGATGTTTGGCGGCGCAGAGTTACTCAATGCCCGGTGGTGTAGTGGTAGCACAAAGGACTTTGGCTCCTTTGACCGAGGTTCGAATCCTCGCCGGGCAGCCATTCTCCCTCATTCCTTTTTTCTGTGAATGCATTAAGTCTTGTCGTGTATCTGTTGAAGACGTGCGTCAGAAATTAAGATGATTTCACAGATGCAATTTATACCTGTCATTTCGAGCGAAGCGAGAAACCTAAAGTCGGAAACAGGCTTACTTACAACGATTTGAGATTCCTCACTGCGTTCGGCATGACAAAATTAGGAATTTGTGAAATCGTCTTCAGAGGTTAGGCGCAAGCGTAGGCTGGGGAGTAGGGCGATGGGAGAACGAAGGGAATGGCGGCGTTGGCAGGAGCGGCAGGATTCGAACCCGCGACACTCGGTTTTGGAGACCGATGCTCTACCAAGCTGAGCTACGCTCCTGCGCCGTGACTATAATTTTAGCGGCTTGGCGCTATCCGGTCAAACGAATTCGACATGCATTGGAATGCGTTCATGTTGGAGATGGATGCGGGCGAGGGCTTTCACTCCCCATCCTAGCCTTCCTCATTTACGGGGAAGGAACCGGTTGAGCGATGCCAAGGAAGCCTGTAAGCCGAGTTCTGTGTCCTGCGCTCTTTGCGCAGGCGGCGACCATCCATCTAGCCGCGCCGTTGCCGTCGCGGTCTTGCGGCCATCCCGGGGAGGGACCGGGCGTCCGTATCCCCCTATTAGGCCTTGCTCCGAATGGGGTTTGCCTAGCCCGCGATGTTACCAGCGCGGCGGTGCGCTCTTACCGCACCTTTTCACCCTTACCCAAGTGATTCACCTGGGCGGTATGTTTCTGTGGCACTGTCCGTCGGGTTGCCCCGCCCCGCCGTTAGCGGGCATCCTGCCCGGTGGAGCTCGGACTTTCCTCTCTTTCGCCTATTGACGAAACAGCGGTCGCCCAGCCTCCTTGGCGCATACCATTGTAGCACTTACGGCAGCAGCGTTTGGATGTGAATCAGTGAGAGCAGTAGCATCCTGCGCTATGTAATGACTTCTGCGGAATCGTCGCGCACGACTATCTTCGAGATATGCATGTATAAGAACGCCTGCTGGACTTCGAAGGTGAGCGTGTCCCACTTGTCGATAGTCTCTCTGTCATCCCAGTCGCGGTTCCAAGATGCGGCGTTCGTGCGCGCGTTATCGAGCTGCTTGAGGTAGGTGTGCACCGCGCCCAACCCGAACTCGCCACGCGCCGCGCCTTTCAGCCCTACCAGGAAGCGCCTTTCCGCGTTCTTCACTCGTTTGTCCAGCATTGTTTGCAGGCGTGCGCGGTTAAGGTCGGCGGACTGCGTATCCACGGCGTGCGCGTCGTCGAGAATGCCTCGCACCTGTTCGAGCACGGTGGATTCTAGCACGCCCACGCGCCAAGTGTGATATCCGCATATGCTCTGATTGTTGCGGCCTTGGCATTGATAGTAGCGGTATATGCCGCGCGAGCTTCTTCCGTCGCGGCGCTTCCACGACTGCCTGCGTGTAACGCCCATCATCTTGTTCCCGCAGTATCCGCATTCGGCTAGGCCGGATAGCAAGAACGGCTCTGTATTGACTGTCCGAGTTGATGGACGCTTCGCCTTCGTCTGATCTTGTGCTTGGCGGTATGTCTTAGATGAAATTATCGCTTCGTGAGAGCGAGGCAGGCGCAGACCGAATCGGTAGTATGTGCCGGTGTATGTCGGGTTTTTCAGGATGTCGCGGATGGTGACCATGTTCCAGTTGCCGCCGCGCCGAGTCTTGATGCCTCGCTCGTTGAGGTGCTGCGCGATGAGCCGCAAGCCCAAGCCTTCGTCGATGTACTTGTCGAATATGCGTCGGACGGTCACCGCTTCTTCCTCGACGACTTCGAGCGTGCCGTCGCCGCTGTTGCGATAGCCGAATGGCGGCTTGCCCAGCACCTTGCCGTGAAGCGCCCGGTTGCGCATGGAGTCCTTAATTCGTTCGCTGCGCGTCTTGGACACGCCGGCGCTGCTGAGCGATGCGAGCGCATTCTGCAGCGGGTCGGGCAGGTCTTCGTCTTCACAGATGACTTTGCAGCCGGTTGCTTCGATTTCGATGATGCTGCGCACCACTTCCTCTACATCCGCGCCTAGGTGCATCGTGTCCGGCACGACGACTAAATAGGTGTTGCCGGACGAAATTATATAGTCCAGCATGCGTGAGAATTCGGGGAATGGTTTGGCATGCGGTCTGTTGCCATTCGTGTATGCATTATCGTGTGCATTGACGGGCGCGTGGCTGTTGCCATTGGCGTGGATGCTGCCATTGACATGAACGCCCTCGCCGGTGTCAGGCAAATCGGCATTCAGACCATCGCCACCCTCAGCGAATTTGACGGTTTCGTTGCTGCCAATCTCGTCGGAGAAAATAGCGGCTTGCTGGTGCAGATAGCGCTCGCAGTAGTCTTTGAAGCGCTTTCGCAGCCGTTCTGCGTGGTCTTCTTCCTCGCCGTTTGTCGTTCTGTAATATCCAATTGCGCGCATTGCGTTCTCATCTTCATTTCATCGCGTCAGTGGCGAATGTGGGTCTATTGTCAGGGCAAGGCGGGAACGAGTATGCGGCGGCAGTTGTTGCACTGGACTAGCGCCTCGCCGCTGCGGAGACGCTGCACATCGGAGCGTGGCAGCGCGACTCTGCATCCGCCGCAGATCTCACGTCCTCTGGCGGATTCGACCATGCTCACGGCTTGCCCGCCTCGGTTTGCCCGCAGCGTTTCGTATGTGGACAGTATCCGCGGCGGGAATTGCGGTAACATCGCGGCGCGTCTGCTTTCAAGTTCTTCGATTTCGGCGCTCAGTGTCAGCTCTTGCTCTTGCAGCATTGGCAGGCGCTGCGTCCGGCGTGCTTCGAGCGCTGCGACGCCTTCGCGAAACCTTGACAGCGCGTCCTGAAGCTCTTCCGTCGTTACCATGCGTTCGAGCAGCACATCCTCTGCCTCTGCCTTCTGCGTGCGCAAAATCGCCTGCTCTTCCTGCAGCGCCTCGAGTTCGCGCGGGTTGGTTACCATACCGCCGTACAAACGATTCTGTACGCCTTCTTCGCGAGTTTCGATCTGCTCGACCACTAGCTCGGCGTCTCGTCTTAGCGCACTTTGGGTTGTGTACTCTGATTCGAGCTGCGCCAAGCGCTGCTGTGCCTGCCGCAGACGAGCATCGTCGGCGAGTTCAGCGCGAACTTTGTCGAGCGTCTCTTGCTTTTCCGCCCTAGCGAGGTCGATTTCCTGAAGGTCGAATAGTTCGTGAAGCGACAATTTCACCTGCCAAGCCGACATGCCATATCTCTGGCATAATCGCGTCTCGTTTTCTAAATCTAATATATGTCCACGTGCGTTAGTCCTTATAGGCTTGTAAGGTTCAGATTTCAGGATTTCTTGTTTGACTTGTGCAAATGCCTATTCGTGTTTAACATTCTGGTAGGAAATTGGTATTCTGCGCATGTGGACGCCAATTTCCACAAATCACGCAAATACTATTGAGGATTACGCTATGCTCTCAACCGATATGGGCAGAAAATTGCGAAAAACGAAGATCGTCTGCACGCTGGCATTAGAGCCGAAGCCGGGTGAAGAGGGATTCTCCAACACCATCCTGTCGGAGGCGACGATAGAGAGCCTAGTCAGGGTGGGCATGAACATCGCGCGCCTGAACATGTCGCACGGCGGCAAGGACGACCACGCCACGGTCATCGAGCGTGTCCGGCGCGTGTCGCGTCGCTTTGACACGCCCGTGGGGATAATGGTCGATGTGCGCGGACGCAAGTATCGTACCGGTCCTACCTCACCGGGCGAGTTCGCACTGCAAGAAGGCGACGACTTTACACTGACTAGCCGCGACATCGTGGGCGACCGAACTGTAGTATCCGTTTCACCGCCCGGTATTCACCGCGACGCGATTCTAAATGGCATGATTCTTGTTGACGATGGGTTGGTGCGATTGTCAGTATCGCGCATTGAAGGCACGGAAGTGCATTGCAAGGTTGTGGTCGGCGGGCGACTGACGCCGGGGCGTGGCGTAACCACTCCGGGCAAAGCGCCGACTCAGCCGTTCCCGGATGAAGACGCGCAGCAAGACTTGCTGTTCGCCGCGCGTGTCAAGTCCGACTTCGTGGCGGTATCGATGGTCAACAGCGCGGAAGATGTGCAGAAGGCGCGCGACATACTGAGCGAGAACGGCGCTAACCCACTCATCATTTCCAAGGTGGAGACGACCGAGGCGCTGGCGAACTTCGACGAAATACTCGATGCGAGCGATTCCATCATGGTTGCGCGCGGCGATATGGGTGTGCATGTGCCGCTGTACCGTATCCCGGTCATTCAGAAAAATCTGATAGCGCGGTGCAATGCCGCCGGTAAGCCCGTCATCACCGCGACGCAGATGATGGAGTCAATGGTACGCTCGCAGATGCCGACGCGCGCCGAAGTGAGCGATGTCGCCAACGCCATCTACGACGGCACGGACGCCGTGATGCTCTCCGGGGAGACTGCGACCGGCTGGTATCCGGTCGATGCCGTGCATTCCATGGCGCAGACGGCGTTGGAAACAGAGCAGGCGCTGCGCTACGATGACATCCTCCAGTCAAAGTCTCAGGAAACCGAGCAGCAGCGCACGGACGACGCGATAAGCTTCACGGCAGTGCGACTCGCGCATCAGCTTGACACTGCGCTGATTCTGGCGTTCACGGAAAGCGGCAGCACGGCGGGCAGGGTATCCAAGTATCGACCGAAGTCGCCAATACTTGCCCTGACGCCATACGAGGAAGTGCGCAATCGACTGACGCTCTACTGGGGCACTATTCCGACAATCTGCACGCCGCTGTCATCCGGCGAGGATTTCTTCCGTGTCGGGCAGGATCAGGCGCGCAGGATTCCCGGTGTAGGCGTCGGCGATACGGTGGTTCTCGTCGCCGGCCTGCCGATGGGCGTGCAAGGCAGCACGAATTTGCTGCGTGCGCTGACGATAGACGGGTAGGGATGTTGGGGGATTGCGCATCCGTGTATCATTCGTCATCATCCTGGCCTTTCCCAGTTACGGGGAAGGGACTGTCTGACAGCGTATCCTAGTGAAGTCGGACTTCCCCATAATTGCTACACATCATTTGAACGTTTACGCGGCAGGACTGGAAAGCAGTTAGACAATCGGCAATGTCCGATGTACAATCCATTGCACCATTGCACAGCAAATTGCAAGAAGACGGGGAGCAGGGAAGTGTTAAGGCTAAACAACACTCTGTCCAAGCGAATCGAGGAAGTCCGCCCGATTGAACCGGGCGTGGTCAAGATGTACACATGTGGGCCGACGGTTTACCGTGACGCGCACATTGGCAATCTTAGGTCGTATCTGATGGCGGACTGGATTCGCAGGGCGCTTGAACTGAACGACCTGAATGTGCTGCACATCAAGAACATCACCGATGTGGGGCATATGCGCCAAGAAGTGCTCGAACAGGGCGGTGACAAGGTGATAGCGGCGGCGAGAGCCGAGGGCAAGACGCCCGCGCAGATTGCGCAGTTCTACACCGACCGTTTCCTCAACGACGAGCAGAAACTAAATATCATTCCCGCGAAAGAGTTCCCGAAAGCGACTGATCACGTGGCGGAGATGCTCGAAATCACCGAGCGCCTTGTGGAACGCGGGCTCGCGTATGCAGTGCATGGCAATGTGTACTACGAAGTGGCAAAGTTCGCCGATTACGGCAAGCTGTCCGGCAACATCGCGGAGGCGGAACTGCTGGAAGCCGTGCGCGTTGAAGCAGACCCTCTGAAGCGCGACCCACGCGACTTTACGCTGTGGAAGGCTGCTGAGCCGGGCAGGGACTTGAAATGGCCCAGCAAGTGGGGTGAAGGCTTCCCAGGCTGGCATATCGAATGTTCGGCTATGTCCATCAAGTACTTGGGTCCACGAATCGACATTCACACCGGCGGCGTGGACAACATCTTCCCGCACCACGAAGGCGAGATTGCGCAGAGCGAAGGCTACACCGGCGAACAGGTGGTAAACATTTGGACGCACGGGCAGCACCTGCTCGCGGACGGCGTGAAAATGGCGAAGTCCATGGGCAATTCGTTCATCCTGTCGGACATCGAGGCTCAAGGCATCGACCCTCTGGCGTTCCGATACCTTTGCCTGACGGCGCAGTACGACAGGCGATTGAACTTCACATTCACATCACTGAAGGCGTCTCAGCGCGCGTTGCTGCGGCTGCGAAACATGGTCTGGCGGTGGAGTATGCTTGCGAACGGCAGCGCGACAGATGCCGATGTAGTCTCGCAATGGCAGGAACGCTTCAAGGCGCTTGTCGATGACAATCTCAACATGCCGGGCGCACTCGCGCTGACTTGGGAATTGGCGCACTCGGATGTCAGCCCGGCGGAAAAGCTAGAAATCCTGGCATACTTCGACAGGGTGCTCGGGCTGAGCCTCAACAGTGTTTTCGACGAATACTCGGTGCCCGGCAGCGTATCAAGCGAGATTTCGCATCGCTCACAGCATCGTGTCAGGCAGGACTACGCTCGCGCCGACTCCATTCGCGCGAGTCTCGCGGATTCCGGATTCGTCGTGCAGGACAGTGGCGTTGCGACTCTCGTGCGCCCGAAGACGGAATGGGAGATGCGGCAGGAACGCTGGCATACATTCTCATCAGAGGCAGAAGTATCGTCGCTGCTTGACCACCCTGACGGCGCTGACATTTCAATAGGCATTGTCGCATGCAACTACCTGGGCGATGTGCAGCGGTTGGTTCGCAGCGCCTTCAAATGGCTGGGCGACCGTGACGCCGAAGTCGTCGTCGTGGACAACGGCTCCAACGATGGCACGGACGAATGGCTGGAAGAAGAGGCGACCGACAACGACCGACTGCGCGTCATCCATGTCGATCATCCGCTGGGTGAAGGTTCGGCGAAGCGGATTTTGCTCAAGCAGTGCGTTGGCAGAACGGTGGTCATGCTGGATACCAGCGTTGAAGTTACGGGAGATATTTTCGGGCCGATAGAGCAGGCGCTTGAAGATGATACCGTCGGTGTAATCGGACCGTTCGGGCTGCGCACGGACGACTTGCATCACTTCCACGACGGCGAAGGTGAGAGCGGTGATATGGACGCAATGCAGGCGTACTGCTTCGCGTTCAGGCGGCAGCGACTGCAAGATGTCGGGCTGCCGCGCCAGACATTCCGCTTCTATCGCAACTTGGACTTGGATTTTAGTTTCCAATTCAAGGCGCAGGGGTATAGAATAGTCGCTGACCAGGAACTTCCCATCAGCCAGCACGAACACCGCGTCTGGTCGGAGCTCGCCGAGGCAGAGCGCGACGAGCTGAGCCGGAAGAACTACGGTCGTTTCTTGGACAGGTGGGGCGATCGCGCCGACCTTCTGGCGTGCAACATATCTAAGAGTTGAATCTAGACCGCAGATAAACGAATCGAAAACGACCCCGATGTTTTTACGGGGTCGTTTCTTTGCGCAAAGCAAATCATACGATATGAAAAGGAAAGCAATTGCTTGAATTCGCCCAATCAACCCCTGCGCTGTGGGTGCAGCTACTAATCACCGCAGGCCTGATTCTATTCGCGTCCAATTTCCTTGCGAAATCAGCTGATGTCATCGCGCTGCGGACAGGGCTTGGCCGGTCATTCATAGGTGTGGTGCTGCTCGCTACCGCGACTTCGCTGCCTGAATTGGGAACCGGCGTCAGCGCCATCACGCTGGTGGACGCGCCTGATCTCGCTGTGGGAGACGCCTATGGCAGCAACCTGTTCAATCTGTTCATCATCGGCATACTTGACCTGTTCTGGCGCGGCAAGGGCACGCCCATCCTAAACAGCGTGAGCACGACTTCGGTTACTGTGGGCGCGTTGGGCATCGTGACCATATCCATCACCATCATCGCCGTGCTGTTTCACGAAAGCATCCCGATGGGCGCGCTCGCGGGATGGTTCATTAGCCCGATCACGATAATACTGCTGGCGTTCTTCCTGTTTTCGATGTATATGATATATCGTGTTGCGCTGTCTGACGGGCATTCCGAAGCGTCGGAAATAGAAGAAGAAGACTATGCATCCGAGAGTCTGCTGCGTGCCGGCCTGACATATCTGATTGCGGCGGTGGTGATAATCGGTTCGGCGATATGGCTGGCGCGTACCGGTGAGGGCATTGCGCACGCAATGCACTGGGAGGCGAGCTTTGTTGGCACGCAGTTCCTCGCATTCAGCACATCGTTGCCGGAGCTTGCCGCGTCCATTGCCGCGCTGCGCATCAACGCGCCCGAGTTGGCGATTTCGAATGTGCTAGGCAGCAATCTGTTTAACATGGGCTTCATTCTGACAATTGACGACTTGGCGCTTGTGGGCAAGCCGCTGTGGTCCTCCATATCATCCATTCATGAAGCGACGGCGATATTCGCCATCATCATGACGAGCGTGGTCATACTCGGCTTGATGGTGCGAAACAGGTCGCGCCCGTTCAAGTTCGTAACCTACGAATCGATGGCGCTCATCGCGCTGTATATCATCGCCAGCTTGTATGTGTTCAGCTTCGCCACATAGCCCGTTATATTGCATCGGCGCCGGCAACCTACCGCGTACTTGACACAGACAGGCGGCGCGAATACATTACTCGCATACCAGACATTGCAGAGGAGACAAGAATGTTCTTTGAGCTTAGAGAGTACAGGACGAAGCCGGGCCAGCGCGAGAACTGGGTGCGCTTTATGGAAGAGACGATCATCCCGTTCCAGACCGGCAAAGGCATGGTGATCGTTGGCAGTTTCGTCGGCGAGGAAGAGGACGACCTCTACATCTGGGTGCGCCGATTCGCCAGCGAGGAAGAGCGCGAGCGCCTTTACGAAGCCGTGTACGACAGCGACACCTGGAAGAACGAGATCGCGCCCGCCATCCCGGACATGATGGTCCGCGACAAGATTGTCGTCCGCCGCATCGAGTCCACGCCGATGTCCGTAATCCAGTAGCGAATACGCTTTCGCATCAGAAACTGCGCGGCTAGAGCGACATGCAAGCGAATCGCGACACAGCGAACTGGGCGGACTTAGTTCTGCTTAACGCAAATGTCATTGCGCTTGACGCTGCGCATCCTCGCGCCAATGCAGTTGTCGTCTCCGGCGGTCGAATTGCTTGGGTTGGTGACAGTGATAGACTGCCGTCGTCAGTTCGCGTATCTGCGAATATTATAGATTGCGGCGGTCAGACGCTAATTCCCGGCTTTATCGACGCGCACTGCCACCTGCTGGCGTATGCCGCAAGCCTGCTCGCGGTGGATTGCTCGTCTGCTTCCACTTCCGAAATCGACGACATTCTTAGTCAGATACGGCGGCGCGCGGACAGCACACCGCGTGGTGAGTGGATTCGCGGCACAGGTTACAGCGAGTTTGACTTGCGCGAGAAACGCCATCCGACACGCTGGGAATTGGATCGCGCCGCACCGTTTAACCCCGTTCGCCTGAATCATCGCTCCGGGCATGCCTGCGTGCTGAACAGCATCGCGCTTGAGCGCGTGGGCATTGATATTGCCACCGAAGAGCCACCCGGCGGCACGATGGCGCGCGACTTAATATCCGCCGAGCCAAATGGCTTACTCCTAGATATGGATGAATGGCTTGACGTCCGGATTCCACCGATGAGCGAGGGCGAACTGCGCGATGGCATGGCGCAAGCAAATCGGCAATTCCTATCGCAGGGCATCACTTCGATCGCAGATGCGACAGTGTCAAACTCGCCGGACAGGTGGAAGCTGCTGCGCCGCCTGAAATGCGACGGCTTGATCACGCCATCCCTGACCGTAATGCCCGGCGCCGCAAATCTTGATGAATTTGCTGACGAGGGTCTGCATTTCGGCTACGGCGACAGTGTTGCTACAATAGGGCACGCCAAAATCATACTCACCAGCAGCACTAGCGGCCGGTTGCACCCGAGTCCCGACGAATTGCGCCATCGCATCGATTTGGCGCACCGACACTGCTCTCCCGTGGCGATACATGCCATTGAAAAGGAAGCCGTGCTTGCCGCGTCAACTGCGCTCATGGCATCACGCATCCCCGGGCTGCGAGACCGGATTGAGCATGCGTCTGAATGTCCGCCTGAGGCGATGGACGCATTGCTTCGCGCTAAGCCGGTCGTCGTGTCCCAGCCAAGTTTCGTGCGGGACAGCGGCGCGCGCTACCTCAGCGAATTCGGTGAAGATGCACGATGGCTCTATCGTTTTCGGATGCTTGCCGAGAGCGGCATCGTGCTCGCGGCATCATCCGATGCCCCGGTGAGTGTGCCAAGCCCGCTGATGTCTATGCACGCGGCAATCACGCGCGAAACAGACTCCGGCGCTGAATTGAACGTTGGCGAAAGTGTTACCGTAGCTCAGGCGCTTGAGATGCATACCAACAAGGCAGCATACGCGATATACCGCGAGGATGAGGTAGGCACGATAGCGCCGGGTAAGCGCGCTGATCTAGTGCTGCTGGATGCTGATCCGACTAGGATTGCTTCTGAGCGGCTGTTGGATGTGCGGGCAACTATGACGATTATCGGTGGGGAATTGGTCTGGCAAGCGTGAGTGTATGCGGTTTTGTCCCATCCTAGTCTTCCAACAGAGGTGGACAGGGACTGAATGAGCGGCAATTGCGCTATATTATTGGCTAGCTGCGCCGCACTTTCACGTGGCTGACAAGTTCTTCCAGTGAGTCGCGGGATGGGCTGGATGGGAGACATCTGAGGTTGGCGAGCGCTTTTTCGCAGTAGCGGCTGGCGAATTTGTACGACTCTTCCAGTACGCCGTCATCTTGTATGGTGCGGATTGCCTCGCCCATTAGGTCTTCGTCATCAGGGCTTTTAAGCGCGCGTTCCACGATTTGTGCGCAGTGCTTCTGTTTCATGGCGATGAGCGTGGGCAGGGTGACGATGCCATTGGCGAGGTCGCTGCCGATGGGCTTTCCGAACTCTTCCTCCGTGCCGTCAAAATCTAGGATGTCATCGACGACTTGGAACGCCATACCGAGATTGTGGCCGTAATGGCGGAATGCCACGCAGCGCTCTTCCGGCGCACCGCTTAACACTGCTCCGGATTCTGCTGCCGTAGTGAACAGCGAAGCAGTCTTGTTGTAGATACGTCCGAGGTAACCGTCCATCGATTGGGCCGGGTTGTATGTCTCTGACATTTCCTGCAACTCGCCGCTAGAAAGCTCCATAATCGTCTCGGCGAAGCGCTTGATTACGCGGATGTTGCCAGTGTCGCAGACAAATGTGGCGGACGCGGCGAAGATGTAGTCGCCGGCGAGCACGGCTGCCTTCGGTCCCCATAGACTGCTGATAGTCATCTTGCCGCGTCGCAGCGATGCGCCGTCCACCGTGTCGTCGTGGATTAGCGATGCGATGTGCAGCAGTTCCACGCCGATTGCCATCTTCTCGGTGGTGCGCTCGTCGTGCGGGCAGAAGCTCGACGCCAGCAGCGTTATCGCGGGCCGGATGTACTTGCCCGGTGACGACAGCGAATGCTCTAGCAACTGCGCGAGAAACGGGTGCTTCTCCGCCGCCATGCCCATCAGGGACGCATTCACGCCTTCCAAGCGATTCATGACGGGTTGGTAAAACGATGCCGACTGCACTCGATCCGTTCCTTCGCAATAGCCTGGCAATAATGCCAGTGATTATCTAGTCGCCGATCCGCTGCTCTTCCGCCGCGATGACTTCTTCGTCCAGCTTTTGGAATAGCGGTGTAGGGCGCTGAATCTTCAAGCCGGGCTTCATCTCCGCGTCGTTCCACGCCCAGCCGCCGTCTTCGACATTGCCTTCGAGACCGAGCATCTCGTGCAGTTTCTGCGAGCTGAACGGCAGGAAGGGGTACATCGTCGTCTTCAGGCAGTTGATTGCCGTGAGCGCCGTCCAGAGCGTCTGCGCGGCGTCATCCTTGTCGCGGCGCACGGCACGCCACGGCTCCTTTTGGTCAAGGTAGCGGTTGGCAGCTTGAGCGAGCGCCATCGAAGATTGCAGCGCCTGCCGCAGCCGCACGCCTTCGATATACGACTCTACTTCGTCGAATCGCCGGTGCGCCTCATCGAGCAGAGCGCGGCTCACTTCGTCGAGTTCGCCGGCCTCGGGCAGCACGCCGTCGAAATTGCGGTTCAGCATGGACAGCACGCGATGTACCAGATTGCCGTATGTCGCAACCAGCTCGTCGTTGTTGCGCCGCACATACTCGCGCCACGAGAAGTCGGAGTCCGATGTCTCCGGCATATTCGCGGCGATGACATAGCGCAGCGGGTCCGGGTCGTAGCGGTCGAGATAGTCTGGCAGCCAAACCGCCCAATTGCGGCTGGTGGATAGCTTGAAGCCTTCGAGATTCAGATACTCGTTGGCAGGCACGTCGTAGGGTAGGTTCAATCCGCCGTAGCCCAGCAGCATCGCGGGCCAGATGACCGTGTGGAACGGGATGTTGTCCTTGCCCATGAAGTAGTATGCACGGCTGCCGTCCTCCCAGAACGACTTCCATGCGTCAGGGTTGTCGCTGTCCTTAGCCCATTCAATCGATGCTGACAAGTAGCCAACGACCGCCTCAAACCAGACGTAGATGCGCTTGCCGTCGTAGCCGTCGAGAGGCAGGGGCACACCCCAATCGATGTCGCGGGTGATGGCTCGGTCGTGCAGCCCGCCTTCCAGATAGCCTATGGTGAAGTTGCGCACGTTGGGACGCCAGTGCTCCTGCGCACGCACCCAATCCAGCAGCTGGTCTTCGAACGCGCTTAGCCTCAGGAAGAAGTGCTCGGTTTCACGGAATATCGGCGTACTGCCGCAGATGCGGCAGCTCATGTTGAGCAGGTCTTTCGGGTCAAGCGTGCGGCCGCAGTTGTCGCACTGGTCGCCGCGCGCGCCGTTGTAGCCGCAGAACGGGCAGGTGCCTTCGACATACCTGTCCGCGAGGAAACGGCACTCGACTTCGCAGTACGGCTGGACCATCGTGTCCTTGTAGATTAAATCGCGTTCGAGCAGGCGGGTGAAAATGCCTTGCGCCACTTCTTCGTGATTGTTCGTGTGCGTGGTAGTGAACAAGTCGAAGCTGATGCCAAGACGCTGCCAGCTTTCCAGGAACTCTGCCTGATACTTGCTGTATATGTCCTCGGGGCTGACACCTTCCTGCTCGGCGGTAAGCGTAACCGGCGTGCCGTGCGCATCGCTGCCAGACACCATCAGCACCTCATTTCCCTTGAGGCGATGGTAGCGGGCGAAGATGTCGGCGGGCAGGTAAGTTCCCGCGACATGCCCAATGTGGATGGAGCCGTTAGCATACGGCCAGGCAACGGCGGCGAGTATTCGTTCAGGCATCGTGATTCACGCTCAGAATGACCAGAGTATTCGCCTGCTATGATAACACAAGGCAGCGCGGCGCGGCACTTAAACGCAGTGCTCTAGCTCTCTTGGCACAATTCCCAATGCCTTACTTGCCATTCTGTCCCTTTCCCTTGATGGAGGATGGTTGGGATGGGTTGTATCGGGATAGACGGAATTATGCAAGACTCTACACGCTCAGTCGCCGCGCTGTTCCAGCCACAACTGATAGACACGCCTGCGCGACAGGCCGGAAACGGTCGAGACGTGCGCCACCGCGTGCTTTGCGCCGGTGCCCTGTACGCGCAGTTCGGCGATCAGGCATGTCGCCGTCCGCTCTGCCGCGCAGTCGTCTTGCGGCACATTCGTGGCGCCGGCGATTACCAGCGTGAACTCGCCGCGCGGCTGCGTGTAGTGTGCCAACGCATCTGAAGCAGTACCGCGAAACACTTCTTCGTGGAGCTTTGTCATCTCGCGGCAGATTGCTATGCGTCTGTCGCCTAGCATGTCGTCTAAGTCTTGCAGCGAGCGGCGAAGGCGTCTGGGCGACTCGAATGCGATTGCGGGGCGCGTCTCTGCCAGCAGCGATTGGAGCAGTGCAACACGCTCGCTCTTTTTGCGCGGCAGAAATCCGAGATACACGAAGGGTTCTTCCACTAGCCCTGACACGGCGACGGCGGCAGTCACGGCGGACGCGCCCGGCACGGCGACAACCGGGACGCCTGCATCTATCGCCGCATTTACCAGCGTCTGTCCGGGATCGTTGACGCCGGGCGTACCAGCGTCCGATACTAGCGCGATGTCGTCTTCGTGCAATGTGGACAGCAATTCCGGAATTCGCGATGATTGGTTGTGTTCGTTGAAGCTAGTCAGTCGCGTGTGAATGTCGTAGTGGCTCAGCAGCTTGCGAGTTACTCGCGTGTCCTCAGCCGCAATAAGACTGACTTCGCGCAAGATGCGCAGGGCGCGCAGAGTGATGTCTTCCAAGTTGCCGATGGGCGTTGAGACAATGTAGAGCGTTGGCATGTGAATATCGTGTGCATTGCTGCTAGTCATTGACGCAAATTATTTCATTGATGATGCGAAGAGGACAGCCCGAAAGCTGCCCCCAATAGATCTGCAAATTAGAACGGCGCGGTGCTTATTCCAACGCGCTCGCCGTGCCGACGATGCAGACGGTGCCGTCCGGCTTTTCCATCCAGACCGCGACGTTGGCGCGCGCGCCGCCGTCTTCCTGCACGCGGTCGGTGATGACGCCGCGAGCAACCACGCGGTCGTCGGGCCAGACGATGTTTGTGAACTTGATGTCCAGCGTGCCGCCTTCGTACCAGCCCTTGCCGAAGCGCCTGTCCATCATGTCGCCGATATAGGACATTGTCATCCTGCCGCCGACTACGACTTCCTCGAAGCCGAGCTCTTCAGCCGCCTGCTTGTCGGTGTGGTAGTTCTTGTTGCCGTGGAAGAACAAGCCGCACATTTCCAGCGTGATGTCGCTTTCGACCGGATCGATGAGTTCGCCGTCCGGTACTTGGAACTTGCGGATGCCTTCCTTCTTCTTCGGGTCGCGCAGCTGGACTTTGCCGAGATGGCTCTTGCCAAGCAGGTAGCTCTGGTGGTGCGTGCCGCGCGCCATCAGTTCGCCGTCGTCGGACCACAGGTCAACGACCTGCTTGACGACCGTGCGATCGCGCCAGTCGTATATGTCTGCGACGGTCGAAGTGCGGCCGTATGTCTCGGTGGGGTGCATCGGCTTGTGCAGTTCCCATTCCTGCCGAATCCACAGGTTGCCGAAGTTATCCTTGAAGCCCGCACCGCTAAAGCCGCCATCAACATTGGTGAGGATCATCGACGGCACGACGGGCTTGCCATACGGCGAATTCTCGTTGTAGAAGGATGAATCAACCTCAAGCCCTTCGAAGTAGTGATGCAGCACTTCTTCGCTTGCGGTGAATTCGTTCTTTCCGAGGTCTTTGCCCACAAATGCTTCTTCCGGATCGCGAGTCTGTTGCTGCGTCATTGCCTGCTCCTTGCTGCTGCGATATGCGTTGTCAATTGCTACGGCTATTTTACGCAATCCGCGATAATTCGCAAGTGGGCAGCGTAGAGCGGGTTTGAATGTAACCCCGTTCAGTTTATCCCTATCCTGGCCCGCTCCCGACAGGGGAGAAGGGACAATTAGAGGATAACGCCTTGCGCCTGCAATTCTGCGATGTCGTCCCAACCGTAATCTAGCAGGTCGAGTAGCACTGACTCGGTGTGCTCACCGTGCGCCGGCGCAAGCCGCTTCGTCGCTACGGGCGTTTCACTGAATGCGATAGGCGTCTGATGCCACTTGGTCGCGCCTAGTGTAGCGTGCTCGAAGTCGATGAGATAGTCGTTCTCGATGACCTGTGGGTCGTCAGGCAAGTCCATGATGGACTGCACGCGCTCCCATATCAGGTCGCCGGCGTCGTTGAGCCGCTTTTCCCATTCGTCGCGCGTGTACCTGGCGAAAATGTCGTCGAGGATACCGATAAGCTCTTCGCGGTGTTCATTGCGCAGCGGCATCGTGCAAAAGCGTTCGTGCGTTACGAGGTCTGGGCGTTCAAGCGCCTTGCAGAATGTGGGCCAGTACCGTTCGCCTTGGCTCATCGAGAAGGCGATCCACTTGTCGTCCTTGCATCGGTAATAGTTCCACAGGATGTTGCCGGCGCGCGTTCTAGGTTGGCGCTCGAATGCCCTGCCCATTAACAGCGCGATGCCGTCACGCATGCCACCAAGCCACATCAGGCTACCAAGATGCGACACATCGACGCGCTGCGATATGCCGAATCGTTCACGCGCGACAACTGCGCCAAGCACGGCGTACGATAGCATTATGCCCGCAATCTGGTCTGCCATGCCGTTGATGTTGTATGGAATGCCATCGCCCGGCCCTGCCCACCACAGCGAACCGGCGCGCGCCTCGCCGGTGAGCGCGAATGCGGGCTTGCCGGAGTCGTCGCCCTTTGGTCCATAGCCGGTTGCGGATGCGTAGATTATGTTGGGGTTGCGCTTAGTCAGATCTTCGTATCCCAAGCCGAGCCGTTCGGCTACGCCTTGCCGGAAGTTCTCCACGAAAATGTCCGACTGGTCCACGAGCTTCATCATCACCTCAAGCCCTTTCGGATGCTTGAGGTTCAGCGCAATTCCGCGTTTGTTGCGGTTTAGGCTCTCGTAGTAGGCACTGCTGCCTTCCAACCCGTTGACCACGCCCGCGACACTCGCGAACTGCCTGCCATGATCGCCGTCTAATGACTCGACTTTTATGACATCCGCGCCGAGGTCGGCTAGCATCATCGTGGAGACGGGCCCGAATTGCCACATCGTCCAGTCGATAACGCGCATGCCGGATAGCGGGCCGCCTTGCTTGCCGTGACTGTCTTTCATGATTGACACCGGATTGCGCTGCTGGTTTGGATAATCAATTGCGATTGCCCTTGGATATGCGAAGGGCGGTCCCGATGTGTCAGGACCGCCCAACTTCTAGCCTGACTGATTTACTTGATGTCAGACGGATATGTTCCTAGTACTGCCGCTGCTGCCGCGATCGACCGCCCATTGCGGCGTATGCCACATCGGGGTCGGTAACGACGTCTAGGAGCGCCGGCTTGCCGGAGTTGAACGCACGCTCGAGTGCGGGGCGAATCTCTTCCGGATCGGTTACGCGCTCGCCGTAGCCGCCCATGCCGTCCATAATCTTGGCGTAGTCGGTTTCCTGCGACAGATAGGTGCCTATGCCACGCATGCCGCGCCGCACGACGCCCTGAGTTGTCTGGTTCCACGCGCCGTTGTTGCCGACGATGGATACGATTGGCAGATTGAAGCGCACATAGCTTTCGACGTCGAAGCCGGTCAGTCCGAAGCCTCCGTCACCGTACACGATGCAGACCTGCTTGCCCGGTCGCGCGAGCTGCGCCGCCGCCGCAAAACCGCTGCCCGCGCCCAAGCAGCCAAACTGCCCCGGGTCCAGCCAGTGGCCCGGCTCGTTGATGTTCAGCACGCGCGCGGCGAATGTAACGATGTCGCCGCCATCACCGATCACCGTGGCGTCCTCGTCCAGCACATCGCGAAGTTCCTTCATCAGGCGCATCGGATGGATGGGCGATTGGTCGCTGTTGAGCATGGCCTCGTCCGCCGCCTTGAGCGACTGGTCTTCGGTGATGACCTCTTCGACCCAGCCCTTGCCGGGGGACTTGTAACCGGTCGCCTTCAACTCGTCCATTATCTGGCGAAGCACTGCCTTGGAGTCGCCGACCACACCGACATCGATGTCTCGGTTCTGGCCAATCTTGCTGCCGTCCATCATAATTTCGACGAGCTTAGGATTCTGTGGGAACAAGCTGTCCGCACCATAACTGAGTCTGAAGTCGATAGGAGTTCCAATCAGAATGACCGTGTCGGATTTCACCATGCCATAGCGCCTGCCGAGGCTGCCGAGGTTCGGGTGGTCGGACGGGATGCTGCCGCGTCCCATCGCGTTCAGGAACACGGGAGAGTCAATCATTTCGATGAACTCTCGCAGTTCCTCCGACGCATCGTTCCACCAGACATCGGAGCCGGCGAGCACCATCGGGCGTTCGGTGTTGTGCAGGATGTCCACAACTTGCTTGATGTACTCAGGATCGCCGTACGCCTTCGACTCCGTGCGGTAGCTGCCGGGGTACTTGACATTCTCTTCGTCTGTCGTGCCTCCGACCACATCGATGGGTATTTCAAGGTACGCGGGTCCCGGAACGCCGGATGTGGCGTGACGGAACGCAATCGATACATACTCCGGTATGCGCTCGACGCGCTTGACCTGCTCTGAGAACTTGGTAACGGGCTTCAGGAATGTCGCGCTGTCGAAGTCCTGCAAGCCGCCGCGCAGGTGGTCTGTGATACCCGCGTTGCCGCCGATGAGGATCATCGGGCTTGGCGCTTGGAATGCGTTGGCGATGCCGGTAACTGCGTCCGTAACGCCCGGTCCCGCCGTGACGATGGCGACGCCCGGCTTGCCGGTAACCTTCGCCCAGCCTTCGGCGGCGTGCGCGGCTACCTGCTCATGCCGGAAGTCGATGACCTTTATGCCTTCGTCCACGCAGCCCTCGTAGAGGTTGTAGATGTGCCCGCCGTTTAGCGTGAACACATACTCTACGCCCTCTCTCTTTAGTGCTTTGGCGAACAACCGCCCGCCGTCTATCTCTGCCATTATTCCTCCTGTTTCTATTGATGGGTTTCACTGATATGGGGTCTATTCTTTGGAATCTAGATGAAGTGTGTTGATCTTTTTTTTGTATGGCCAGAGGCGGGAATCCTTTATATGTCCTCCTGTGGGTGATCACTTTTCTGAGAAACAATGAAAAACCACATAGTTAGCAAACCAAATACACCAGTGGTTACATGGTTAATCCAATCGGTTGTTCCGAAGCCAGCAGGAGCAGATATGATGTTGAACCCTATGTATATAAGAACTGTTGCTGATCCGGAAATGACGGAAGCCATTTTCTTGTGGGATGGTGCCATTAGGACAGTTGCCCAAACTCCAGTTATTCCCCATACAGCAGATCTTACAATATCAGATAACCAGTGAAAAAACTCTTGAGGGCACCAAGGGAGAAGATGCCATACCGACAAGATAACTGGATCACAATTGGGAATTATAAACCAGCCAAACTGCCAGATGAAACTCATCACTGTTGTTAGCACGACTGGAATCACAAAGAATACCACCGGAACCAAAGACCATCTGACTAACGCAGTAACTCGGCTCCTCAAAATGAATCCTTTTTCTCGCTGCAATTTAATCAATCATGCAAACATCGGCCTTCCCTTGGGTATGGGTATGGGGTGCCCCATCTCCCTCTGTGTCTCAATCCAGATGTCCATGACCTCTTGGATCATCTCCAGTGCGTCTTCGTATGTGGGTCCGTCGGCGACGCACCCAGGAAGTTCAGGCACTTCTGCGACGATAACGCCGTCTTCTTCACTCCAATACATCACTATTTCGTATCTATGAGTCATGCGGAGTCAGTCCATATCTGATCGCCATTTGTCGGAACTGCCTGATTTGGTATGCCTTCGCCATTGAGTTCCTCGGCTGTATTATTACAGACGCTCTCAACCCAGTTCTGCGGAAAATATGGTGGCTTCCTCGTATGGTTTCATAGAAGCCCATATTGAGCAATAGCCGACGAAATTCTGCGAACCTGATATTCGCGTCCGATCGGCCGGCCAATATGGTTCGTAGCAAACGCCGATCTCTGGATGACAGGCTGACTTCTGAATCGGACAAATGGCGTTAACATCCTCTTGCTCTAATCAGTCTGTTGGAAGTGCCTATTCTGTTCTTCACAGTATTGCGCCCGCGTCCTGCAACTCCTTGATGTCGTCCCAGTCGTAGCCGAGTTCGTCGATTAGGATCTGCTCTGTGTGCTGCCCTAGTTCCGGAGCTTCCTGCCATATTCCGGCAGGCGTTTCGCTGTAGATGTTTGGATGATTGCACATCTTTACATCGCCGAGAACCGGGTGATCGAAGTCGGTGATATAGTTGTTTTTCACCACCTGCACGTCGTCTTCAAGGTCTGTGATGGACTGCACCTTCGCGTAGATGAAGTCAACCTCGAACTCGCGGAAGATGTTGTCCCATTCGTCGGCGGTCTTCGTGGCGAACTTTTCGTCCATTATCCTGACAAGCTCCACCGTGTTATCGGCGCGCGCGCGCATATCGGCAAAGCGCGGGTCGTCGATGATGTCGTCCATACCCATCGCGCGGCAGATTGGTCGCCAGTAAGGGTCGGGTTGCAGATGCATCATCTGAATGCAGCGCCCGTCCTTGCACTTGTACACGTTCGACAGCGGATTCGTGGGCGCGTCGCGCTCGTACGAGCCGAAGGTCTGACCGTTGTTCAACAGGCTCATGCTGATGCCAAGCCCTTGCAGCCACATGTTCGCGCTTAGGTGGGACGCTTCGACCTTCTGCCCGATGCCCTGTTGATTGCGGCACACGAGCGCGGACAGCACGCCCAGACATAGCATTATGCCGCCCATCTGGTCAGACACGCCCTGCGAAATACGCGTAGGATACTCGGCGTCCGGCTCCGTCGCCGACATCATCAGACCGGCGCGCGCTTGTCCGCAACCGTCGAATGACGGTAGGTGCGAATCCGGGCCCTCTGGCCCATAGCCGTTGGCGGAGCCGTACACCAGCATGGGGTTAATCTCGTGCAGCGTGTCGTAGCCGACGCCGAGTCGTTCCGCGACGCCCTGACGGTAGTTCTGCACGAACACGTCGGCTTCCTTTACCAGCTTGTAGATTATCTGCCGGCCTTCTTCGGTCTTCAGATTGACGGCGATGCCACGCTTGTTGCGGTTGCATGCCTCGAAGTACGCATTGCGCCCTTCGCCCAAGTCCATATTCATGGTGGACGCTCGCCACAAGCCGCGCCCTGCGTCTCCGTCTAGCGCCTCAATCTTGATGACATCGGCGCCCATGTCGCCCATCATCGCGGTGCTCACGGGTCCGAACTGCCATACCGTCATATCCAGCACGCGGATGCCCTTGAGGGGACCGTTACCGGAGAAATGACCATTGGAATTCACAGTCTATGCCTCCAGTCTGTGTATGCTCGTTGCACGATGCGACGAGCCTTCGGTTGCGGTCAATAAAACACTGCGGGGATTGTATCACATAACGCAAATTCAAGATAACAATGGCGTGGATTAAGACGATTTCACAAGTGCAATTTATGCCTGTCATTTCGAGCGCAACGAGAAATCTAAAGTCGGCAACAGGTTTGCAGACAGCGATCCTTGTCTTCGCAGGGAGATGCTTCAGATTCCTCACTGCGTTCGGAATGACAAAGGACAGGGGAGAAGTATTTGGAATGACAAGGGAGAAGTATTCGGAATGATAAAAACAGCGCGGAATGACAACAATAGGAATTTGTGAAATCGTCTCAAGCATAGGACGAATTCGGAGATTTACCTTAGAACAGACACATATCATGTGTGGATAGCCTTCCTAACTCCCTTGCTACTGATTAGGAATGGGCAACTGATGCGCCATAGATAAGGCGGTCTGTGATAAGATGCTTGCCGTTATGAGTACAAGAATCGTTGTGTTTTCGGACACGCACTGCAACCGATGGGACGAAGTTCACGCCGACATACGCACCGCTGTCGCCGACGCCGACATTGCCGTGCATTGTGGCGATATTGTGCGGATGGATGTGGTTGACGGGCTGCGCAGCGTGGCGAAACAGGCAGTCGTGGTGCACGGCAATGCCGACCCGCCGGACTTACGGGACACTTTGCCTTATGTCGAAGTGTTGGAAATCGAAGGCGTGCGTATTGGCGTGACGCATCCTGCTTGGGGCGGGCCAGAGTTCCCGCTCGAAGACCTGCTCGGCGACTTCGAGGAACCGGTCGATATAGTCCTGTTCGGGCATACACATGAGCCTCTCAACGAATTGAGAGACGGCGTGCATTTTTTGAACCCGGGTCAAGGCTATCCGTCGTTCATGGTCGCTGCCACCATCGCGGTGCTTACCGTGGATAACGGTGGTTTTCATGCGGAAATCGAGACAATCGTGCCGGCGCGGTAAATCTGTGCCAGATGGTGGAGTAGCACGTCTTGTTCCCTTCCTCACTGAAGGGAGAAGGAACATTGTGAGCGAAGATTCTTTCTGGCGTCCGGGTAACCTGCACTAGAAGTTTGATGATTGGCAGTCGCGAGTTTGATGCGATAGACTGCGCGTTGAATTAGCGGGATGCAATACTTTACGAGGTGAGGAATGGCGAAACGAATCAACAGAGTTATCGAATTGTTGGACCAGGGGCAGCCCCTGTACAATGCCGGCGCGCACGAATTGTCCTACGAGAACGGCAAGGCGATGGCGTCCACTTGGGCGGACTACATCGGTGTGGAGATGGAGCATGGTCCATTCGACATGTCCGCCCTCGACGAGTTCATGCGCGGGCTGGTGGACGGCGGCCCAACGCCAAGCGGACACCGCACGCCTCCAGTAATCATGACTATCCCCACAGATGGCACGAACGAAGATGTCGTCCGTGCGAACGCCTGGATGATGAAGCAGGCGCTTGCGCGTGGTATTCATGGTATTCTGCTGTGCCATGCGGAGACCGAAGGCGCGGTGCAGGCGTTCGTGGAGGCGTGCCGTTACCCGTTCCAGACGGCTGGCGTCGGCGACGGGCTAGGCGTAGGTCGGCGCGGTGGTGGTGGACAGCGCAGCGCGGCGGAGATATGGGGTGTTGCGCCGGACGAATACATGAAGATTGCGGACCCATGGCCGCTCAATCCCGACGGCGAGATTGTCCTCGGGCTGAAGTTAGAGAATAAGCGTGCGCTGGAAAATTGCGAGGCGAGTGCGGCTGTGCCCGGCATTGCCTTCGCCGAGTGGGGCCCAGGCGACATGGGCTTGTCGTTCGGATATGCTGATGCACACGACCCGCCGTATCCCGACGACATGGAAGAGGCGCGGCAGCGCGTCAAGGCGGCGTGCGACGCGGCTGGCTTGGCATTCCTGTGCAGCTGGAGCGACTACACCATCAGCGTTGAAGCACGCGTGAATAAGCTGATGGGTGACGGTGTGAAGATACTGTCCGGCGTGGGCGAAGAAGGCGCGGCTATCGGGCGCCAAATTACCGGCAGGACGATGCCTGTTTAGCGGCGATTCGCGCAGTAGGGTTGATGTAGCTTCATCAGGCTCATCTTAGCAGCCCCTCCATTTAGGTGATTGGACCTGTAATAGTTGACGGAAGGAAATCATAATGGCTAAGCGAATTAATCGCGCTATCGAACTGCTTGAACAAGGTCAGCCCATATACTACACCGGCGCGCACTCGGGCGCGGTGCTGACGTATGAATACGGCAGGGAAATGGCGAGCACCTACGCCGATTACATCAACATTGGCATGGAACACGGCGCGTTCGATATGGCAGGGCTTGACCAGTTCATGCGCGGTCTGGTGGACGCCGGACCGACGAATAGTGGACACCGCACGCCAGCGGTAATTGTGGAAGTGCCGGTTGACGGTGGCAGCGAGGAAATCGTGCGTTACAACGCATGGCAGTTCCGGCAAATTTTGGCGCGCGGCGTGCATGGCATCATCCTTTGCAACGCAGAGACGCCGGGCGCAGTAAGGGCGTTCGTTGAATCGTGCCGCTATACTTTCCAAGATATTGGCGTGGGCGAACTCATCGGCAGGGGAACTCGTGGAGCTGGCGCTCAGGGACCTGCCGCCGAGGTTTGGGGCGTGTCCGCGGACGAGTATCTGGACAAAGCCGACCCCTGGCCCTTGAATCCTAACGGCGAACTCATGCTGGGTCTAAAGCTGGAAAACAAGCGCGCGCTGGAGAATGCCGAACTCAGCACTCGTATATCCGGCATCACCTATGCGGAATGGGGACCCGGCGACATGAGCATGGCGCACGGCTTCAAAACTCCGCCGAACCCGTTCACACCTGAACTTCTCGCGGCTCGTGATCGTATATTTCAAGCTTGTCGCGACGCCGGTCTGTTCTTCCTGAACGGCGTTTCGCCCGAGAATGTAACGGAGATGATTGACGAGGGCGTGATGGTCTGCTCGGCAGGCGGTCCCGGGGGCGAAGAAGCGGCGCGAATAGGCAGGGTGCATACGGGCCGCACCATGCCTGTCTAGGCTCTGCCGGCTACCGCTTTACTACGCCAAGAGCCTAACCCAGGCCAAGACCACGCAGCGACTTGCCGCCGAGAACGTGCATGTGAAAGTGTGCCACTTCTTGGCCGCCGTCGCTGCCTTGGTTGACTATCAAGCGATAACCCGATTCGGCGATGCCTTCTTGTTCAGCCATCTTGCGCGCTGCCGCAAACACGCTGGCGAACATGGCATCAGGTTCGTCTTCCAGTTCGGACAGCTGGGAGAAGCACCGATTCGGGATGACCAGCAGGTGCGTCGGCGCGAGCGGATTGATGTCCCGTATCACGAAGCAATCGTCGTCGCTGTACAGCTTTTCGCTGGGAATTACGCCATCGCGTAACATGCAAAAGATGCAGTCTTCAGGCATTTCGCGTTCATCCTTGTGAGGAATGTTCTAAGTTGTGTGGACATTTCGAGCGAAGCAAGAAATCTAGAGTCGGAAACCGGCTTGATCACAACGATTTTAGATTCCTCACTGCGTTCGGAATGACAGATGAGTGCGCTTGTCGTGTTTGAAATGCCTCACGCGCCAAATGTCAACATGCCCCAGTATCAATGATGCGCGGTCAACGAGTCTCATAGCCCTTGGCAGGGAAGGTTAGGAGGGGGAACATAATCCCCAATTCCCGACCAGGCTGCTGGTGCAGGCTACTCGACGACTGCGAAGGCTTCAATCTCCACGAGCATCTCCGGGCGCACCAACGCCGTCACTATGACTGTGCTGCTCGCGGGGCCGTTCTCCGGGAATATGCCGTTTCGCACTTCGGCGTAGGCGGCGTAATCGTCGGCATTAACTAGGAAGCAGGTAATCTTCGTTACATCGTCCCAGACCGCTCCGGCGGTGGTCAGCGCAGCCTCAACATTCTTGAAGCACTGCTCGGACTGCGCTTTAGCGTCGCCTATGCCGACGAGATTGCCGTTTTCGTCAGCCGCCACCTGTCCGGAGACAAAGACCTGGTTGCCCACGCGCGTCGCCGGCGAAAAGCCCACCGGCTTGTTGTTCGGATACGGAAAATAGACTTGCCTTACCACGTTATTTGCTCCAATCTTGATTTGGTAGATGCGCTTTAACTTGGCATCTGCAGCAGTTCGATTCGCACATCGTCGGGCACTTTGATGAAGGCGATGGTCGGCCCGCCAGGGTTGGAAATCGGTCCTTCCGCGATTTCCGCGCCAAGCGCCTGCAGCCGCTCTAATTCCGCGTCCATGTCGTCAACGGTGATGCCGAAATGTTCCAAGCCGAAGTGAACTTCCGCGTCGCCTTGTCCCGTCGCCTCGGCAGTCCTCGCGCCTGAGATGCGGACAATCGTGCCGTCTTGCATCCTGCACTCGATGAACCTGTCGCCGCTCGGACGCACGCCGCGGTCGTTGTAGATCTCGAAATTGAACGCCTTAACATACCAATTCGCCGTCTTCTCCGGGTCCGGCGCCTTCAGATGGATGTGGTCAAAATGAAAAGCCAACTTTATCCTCCTGTCAGCTATTGCGGAAATCAGTGCGGTCAAGCCTAAGTTAGGCGTATCAGCCTGTCAAGTTTATTGATACTTGTCACCAGACAGAAGCGCCCGGCGGTAGAATGAAGACAGCGGCACAGTCAGGCGCTGCAAACTGATATACTTGCAAGCCGAATAGCGATGGCATTCAGGCAGCGCGAATTTGACGGCATTGGAGGCGCAGATGAGCACGGATAGCACACTAGTGGGATTTGATTGGGACGACCCGGTCGAGGCGATGGAGCAGATGTACCGGCTGGGCTGGACGGACGGGCTTCCGGTCGTGCCGCCAACGGAGCGACGAGTCGCAGAGTTCATCGAGCGTGGTGGCAGACCTGCAAGCGAAATCGTCGGTGAACTGCCGGAGCGCCGCCGTGAGATAAGCGTGGAGAAGGTCGCCGCCAACGCGGTGATGGCAGGCTGCATGCCGGAGTATATGCCTGTAGTTCTGGCAACGGCGGAGGCGATGCTTGACCCGAAGTTCAACCTCGTCGGGCCATCGTCGAGTCTGGGCGGGTCGGGAATAATGGTCATCGTGAACGGGCCCATCGCGCGAGAATTGGACATCAACGCGCGCAACAATCTATTCGGACCGGGCAATCGTGCCAACGCGACTATCGGACGCGCCGTGCGGTTGATTCTCATTAACGCATGCGCCGCAATACCGGGTCTGTTCGACCGCAGCATTCTTGGCCATCCTGGCAAGTATAGCTACTGCATCGCGGAGGCGGAAACCGAGACCCACTGGAATCCGTTGCACGTCGAGCGCGGCTTTGAGCGGGCGCAGAGCGCCGTTACGGTGTTCGCGTGTGAATCGCCGCGTCAGGTGCGGGCGAGCGGCAGTCCCGAGACTATGATAAACACCGTGGCGGATGTGTCGTCCGCGCTCGGTACGTCTCTCTCGACCGTTGGTTCGACGGACGACAGGTCTGCGGTTGTGCGGCAGGGAGAACTCGCAGTCGTAATCTCCGGCGAAAGCAGCGTGTGGGAAGGATGGAGCAAACAGGACATTCGCGCCGCATTGCAGCCGAAAATTCGCCGCACGCTCGCAGACATCAAGCGCGCAGGCGAGGTGGGCGGCGATGTGATGCCCGAAGACGAAAATCATTGGCTGCCGCTGGTCGCGACTCCGGACGACATCCTCCTGATATTCGCGGGCGGTGAAGAACGGACGATGTGCGCCGTCATACCAAGCTGGGGGCCAAAAGTGTCGTCAACATCGGTAACGAAGGCAGTACGAGGCGGGTAGGGCAGCGACG
Organism: Chloroflexota bacterium; assembly: GCA_009840355.1. Classification (NCBI taxonomy): domain Bacteria; kingdom Bacillati; phylum Chloroflexota; species Chloroflexota bacterium. The sequence goes on along the minus strand of VXNZ01000019.1, from coordinate 74,503 downwards.
CTATGCCATTACGCGCGCGGAAAGACGCGACTGCGCGCCGCACGCGCTTCCGCGGCTTGCTTGATCTGCGCCATGTGCTTGACCATGGTGCGCTCGAACACCGGTCGTATGTACAAAATGCCGCCGAGCCAGCCGTATAGCGGCACATCGCGCCATACGAACTCGCCGCTGTGCGTAAGGTCAGTGTGTCGTGCGTCCACTTCCTCAAGCGTGAACTCTTCGCTCACATATCGAAGCGGTCCCGACAGGTGGTTGAATGTGATGCGCTCGGGTGGGTAGAGGCGCACCTCTTCGATGGTCGTGTATGTGCCGACTGGCGTTTCCGACACGAATTCGACCATCAGCCGGTCGCCGTCTTGTTCGATAACTCGCGACGACTCGTTACTGTCGCCGGGCAGCCTGCCCCTGCCAAAGTGTGACAACATCTGAAAGACCAGTTCGCGCGGCGCGGCGATGCTGACGGTGTGGGGGCGAAGTGGGACGGGTTTTGCCATGCTACCGTTAGTCTGCTTGCTACGACGACTGAATATAGACACGTGGATAGTACGGTTTACTCCAGCCTTCGATGTGTATGTTCGCCTGCATTATGTCGAAGAAATTCGGGAGCAGGCTCGCGAGAATCTTCGTGTCGTCTTGCAATTGCTGTCGATTGACCGAACTGCCGTATGTGGCGCCGCCGCGTAGTATCTGATTCCGAAGCACATACAGATTGTCGAACAGTGTCGTCAGCGCATCGAGCGTATTGAATTCTGTAATTGCATCGCGCGCGTTATGATTGTGCCCCGCCACCATCATTGTGTGCATGAGCTGCTTGCTTGACCATATCCGCGAATGCTGCGATTTTCGCAATGTCTTTCACGCCATTGGTCTCAACGCCGCTGGAAACATCGACGCCCCAGGGCTGCACCGTGTCGATCGCTTGGCGCACATTGTCGGGCGCAAGACCGCCGGCTAGAAACACGGGATGCCGCTTGGCAATCTCGCAAGCTATCTGCCAGTCGAAGGTGTGTCCGGTGCCGCCGAGTGCGCCGCTTACCCGCTTGTCTAACAGGGTGATGTGAAGCCGTTTCGCCACCTCTTCGACTTCGCGCAGCGCGTCCGACACCGCCGCATCGTGACCGAGCGAATCGTCAACCTTCACCTGCCGCATCACCCAGGCGTCCACGTTGTCCCAGTAGTCGGCGGGTTCGTCGCCGCAGAGTTGCACGAAGTCCAAATCGCACTCGCTCACAGTGCGATTCACTTCGTCCAACGGCTGATTGGCGAACAGTCCTACAATGCTAGGGCAAGCCGCGCCGCGCCGTTCACGCACACGGCGGATTACCACTTGCGCGTGTTCGAGCGACACTTGACGGCGTACGCCCGGCACGAAGACGAAACCGAGTAACGATGCCCCGGCGTCCGCAGCCGCGAGCGCGTGTTCCAGCGTCCGCATGCCGCATATCTTGAATTCAGGCACGCTAGTCATACCAATTCTCCCAACTTGGCGCCGACATCGGGCGCGGTAACGAGCGCCTCACCGATGAGCGCGGCGTGTGCGCCCGCCTTCTGTACGCGCTGCAGATGCTCGCGGTTGTTGATGCCGCTCTCGCTTACGACCACGCTGCTAAACGGCACTTTGGACGCCAGCCGCTCGGTAACTGCCAGGTCGGTGGTGAATGTGCGAAGGTCACGATTGTTGATGCCGATGACCTCCGCGCCGGCTGCCGCCGCAACTTTCAGTTCATCTTCGTCATGCACTTCTACCAGACACTGCATCCAGAATTTTCGGCTCAAGTTCATCAGGGCTTTCAAGCGGTCCGGAGTGAGCATCGCGACGATGAGCAGGATGGCGTCCGCACCGTAGGCACGCGCTTCGTACACCTGATACTCGTCGAAGATGAACTCCTTGCGCAGCACGGGAATCTTGCGCGGGTTGGCGACCGAGTGGACGGCGCTCAGGTGCTCAATGCTGCCCTGAAAGTGGTCGGTGTTAGTCAGCACGGAAATAGCGGCAGCGCCGTTGTCGGTGTAAATCTTTGCAAGCGACTTTGGGTCGAAATTCTCGCGCAGCAGCCCCTTGGACGGCGAAGCCTTCTTCACTTCCGCGATGATGCGCACCGATTCGCCAAACAGTGCGCCCGCCAAATTGAGCGGCGGCGCCTGCGCCTCGATCCTTGCTTCAAGTTCAGCAATAGGCATTTCCGCCTTCAGCCGTTCAACCTCGACGCGCTTGACTTCCACTATTTTCTGCAGTATGTCTGCCATTTTACCCTTCTCATCGGAGGTTCAGCCAATCACGCCTTACCGTTGCTTGTGGCAGGCTAATGCCACCAGATAGACTTTGACACCGCCGCCGTTGGCGTAGTTTAGCCATTCGGTTAGGTCTTCCGCCTTGTTGCGACGCTAGTTGTAGGTCAAGTATTTGTCGCCGATTGAGACGCCTTGTGTGCCTGCACTTGGCTACTCCATTCCGTTCTTCTAGAGACCATGAAGTTTCTTCTATACTAGACTATTCCAAACTTTGGCTAAGCGCGATGAATGCTTCCATGCGAGAATTTGCGCTGCCTTCGTCTATGGACTTGGCGGCTGCGGCGATGCCATCTTGGAGGCTATCCACCTGTCCGCCGGCGAGTAGCGCGGCTGCGGCGTTGAGAAGCACGATGTCTCGCGCTGCGCCCGTGCCGCCGTCGAGAACGTCGCGGAGCGTCTGTGCGCTTTGCGCGGTGTTGGAGACTTGCACTTCACTGAGCGGCGACTTGTCGAGACCCAAGTCTTCCGGGGAGATTGAGTACTCGCTGACGGCGCCCTCGTTGAGTTCCCAAACTTGTGTGGACTCCGCGATAGTAATTTCGTCCAAGCCGTCATTGCCATGTACGACCAACGCACGCTTGCTGCCGAGTCTGCTCAGCGCCTGCGCCATCTTCGCCGCCATTGACGCATCCGCGACGCCGATGACTTGTGCGCCTGCGCCGGCCGGGTTCGTGAGCGGTCCCAATATGTTGAACACCGTGCGAATGCCTATTTCGCGGCGCGGACCGGCGGCGAAGCGCATTGACGGATGAAAGCCCTGCGCGAACATGAAGCCGAAGCCCGTCTCGTTGATGCAGCGCGCAACTGATTCCGGGCTGAGTGCGATATTCGCGCCCAGCGCTTCGAGCACATCCGCGCTGCCGGATGAGCCGGACATCGCGCGATTTCCGTGCTTGGCGACCTTCGCGCCCGCGCCAGCCGCCACGAATGCCGCGGTGGTGGATATGTTGAAAGTGCCGGAACCGTCGCCGCCCGTGCCGCAGGTGTCCACCAGAGCGCCGTCCACTTTGACCTGTAGCGAGTGCTGGCGCATGACCTGAGCCATGCCGGCGATCTCGTCAACGGTCTCGCCCTTGAGGCGCAGCGCTGTTACGAATGCGCCGAACTGCGCGGGCGTCGCCTCGCCGCTCATTATCTCGTTCATCGCCTGCGCGGCGGCTTCCAGCGACAGGGATTCGCCGCTCACGACCGCTTCAATGGCTTCTCTAATCATCGCTAACTCCACTGCTTCGCGCTGCAAGTTGCGCTGCTACATTTCGAGGAAATTTCGCAGAAGATCGTGTCCAACCTTAGTCATTATAGACTCTGGGTGGAACTGTATGCCCTCTACGGGATGCGTCTTGTGGCGCACGCCCATCACGATGCCGGTGTCCGTCCAGGCGGTGATTTCCAGGTCATCGGGAATGTCGGCCTCCATGACCGCTAACGAATGGTAGCGAATCGCGTCGAATGGGTTAGGTAGTCCCTTGAAGACGCCCTCGCCGTCGTGCTTGATGCTCGACATCTTGCCGTGCATAATCTCGCCGGCGCCGGTTACCGTGCCGCCGTACACATCGCCGATGCACTGGTGTCCAAGGCACACACCGAGCGTTGGTGTGCGGTCGCCGAAGTGCTGGATGACTTCGTTTGATATGCCCGCTTCCTTCGGCGTGCAAGGACCCGGCGATATGACAATCTTCTCCGGCGCCTTCTCTTCGATTTCCGCGATGGTAATCTTGTCGTTGCGCGCGACATCCACGTCCGCGCCGAGTTCGCACAGGTACTGGTACAGGTTGTAGGTGAAACTGTCGTAGTTGTCAATCAAGAGTATCATTGGTTGTCCTTTGCAGGAGGCAAGCCGCAGGGCGATGTGTTATAGGCGTAATGGTCGGGCAGCATTGCCGTGTGCGCCTTGCCGTGAATAGTCTATTGATGTGTGATGCCGACTTCTTCGGCGTCGTCGATTGCGCGCATCAGAGCAGATGCCTTATGCAGTGTTTCGCGGTACTCGAAGTCCGGTGTGCTGTCATAGACGATGCCGCCGCCTGCTTGGGCGTGCGCGATGCCATCTTTGATTATCAGCGTGCGGATGTCGATCGCAGTGTCCATATTGCCCATGAAGTCGAAGTAGCCCACCGCGCCCGCATATGGACCGCGCTTGTCCGGCTCGAGCTCTGCTATTATCTCCATCGCGCGAATCTTAGGAGCGCCGGAAACCGTGCCTGCGGGGAAGCATGCCCGGAGCGCGTCAAAGTTCGTGTAGCCGTCGCGGAGCTTGCCGCTCACGCGCGAGACTAAGTGCATCACGTGTGAGTATCGCTCGACGTCCATCAGCTGGTTGACTTTCACCGTGCCCGGCTCGCTCACGCGCCCGATGTCGTTGCGCCCTAAATCGACCAGCATGATGTGCTCAGCCTGTTCTTTTTCATCGCCGCGCAATTCTTCTTCATTGGCATCGTCTTCCTGCGCGTTCTTGCCGCGCGGTCGCGTGCCGGCAATAGGGTTCGTAGTTACAATGCCGTTCTCCACGCGCACCAGCATCTCCGGAGACGCGCCTACAATCTGAAAGCCGTCAATCTCGAAGAAGTACATATACGGCGAAGGATTAATCGCGCGCAACGATCGATAAATCTGGAAGGGGTCGGCTGTCGTCGGGCGCGATAGCCGCTGCGATACGACAGTTTGTATCACATCTCCCGCGACGATGTATTCCTTCACATGATTCACCATATCGGCGAACTCTTCGAATGTCATGTTGGATGTGGTGGCGAGCTTCTGATCAGCCGCGCTTTGCGATGGCATGGGTATGTCCAGCGGCGCACGCAGCCGTGCAATCAGGTCGTCGATGCGCGCGGTCGCCGCGTTGTACGCTGCCTCCACATCGCCGTCGAGATGGGCGTGGCTCACGACGCTGATGGTATGCCCGATGTGGTCGAAGACGAGATATGTCATCGTCAGCATGAATACCGATTCCGGCACATCTATTATCACGGTTTCGGGCGTGGGCAATTTCTCGAAGTATCCGACGGATTCGTAAGACAGGTAGCCGACCGCTCCGCCGTTGAATCGCATCATGCCCGGCACTTCGATGAGTTTGAATTGGCTAAGCTCTTGTTCGACAGGGTTGAGCGGGTCAATCATTCCGTGTCCCTGTCCATAACCTGTCTTGATTATGCTGTGCGGTTCTGTGCCGATGAAGCTGAAGCGCGCCATTCGCTCGCCGCCTTCCACGCTTTCCAGCAGGAACGAGTAGGGTGGCCGCGCCACTTTTAGATATGCGCTGACCGGCGTGTCCAAGTCAGCGTTGATTTCGCGTGATATGGGAATTAGATTCCCCTTGTGAGCAAGCGATTTCACTTGCTCCAAGTCAGGGTAGTACATTGTCGCGTTCCTCCAAAACAGCCGGCTGCCGCCTATTCTCACTGGCGGCAGCCAGAGAAAATGTTAGTTCATTGGGGTGGCGGCAGGACGAAGCCCACACGTCGTTTTAGTTCGTCCATCTTGGGCGTCGCAACGGCGGCAGCGCTCTCCGCGCCGCGAGCGAGCATGCGGTCCAGCTCGGCGGGATCGTCCATGAATTCGTAATACCGCTGCTGAATCGGCGCGAGCGCGTCTATGACGACTTCTGCCACGCGCGACTTCAGATCGCCGTAGCCGCGCGCGTCCGCGAAGTCGGATACCACATCGGCCTGCGACTTGTCGGTGATAACCTTGTAGATGCCGAGCAGGTTGTTCACCCCTGCCTTCTCCGGGTCATCAGAGAACACTATGTCGCTACCAGAGTCGGTAACGGCGCGCTTGATTGTGCGCTCGATTTCCTTCGGCTCGTCCAACATTCGGACGGCGTGCCCGCGGATGTGCGCGTAGCTCTTGGACATCTTGACCGTAGGGTCGTTCATTCCCATCACGCGCGCGCCGATCTCAGGGATCATCGGCTCCGGCACGACGAATGTGTCGCCGTAGATGCGGTTGAAGCGGATGGCGATGTCGCGCGCGAGTTCGACGTGCTGGCGCTGGTCGTCGCCGACCGGCACTTCGTGCGAGTCGTAAAGCAGGATGTCGCCCGCCATCAGAACGGGGTAGTCGAACAAGCCCGCGGACACGCTTTCCTGCCGCGACGACTTGTCCTTGAATTGCGTCATGCGCTCGAGCCAGCCCATAGGAGTGACGCAGTTGAGCACCCAGCACGACTCGGCGTGCGCGGCAACATGGCTCTGCACGAATACCGTGCTCTTGTCCGGGTGCAGTCCGGCGGCGAAAAGCACTGCCGCCAGCGAGCGCGTTTGATTGCGTAGTTCGTCGGGGTCTTGGTACACCGTGATGGCGTGCAGATCCACGAGACAGAAGAAGTTAATCTTCTCTTCCTGTCGCTCAACCCAGCCCTTGATGGCGCCGAGATAGTTGCCCAACTGCACCTCGCCGGATGGCTGTATGCCGCTGAACACGCGCCGCTTTCCGGCAGTGATCGGTGCTGGGGCTGCGATTGTCGTTTTCGTTTGAGTTGTCATGGCTTGAAACCTCATTGAACTTCGGTATGTGCTGTGTTCAACTAGCGGCTTCGCCAGAATAATGCGCCGATGATGCTCATCGTGCAACTGCCTCCCTGATTCTGAAAATGGCAAGAAAAAACCCGTCCACAAAGGGACGGGTTGAAATCCGTGGTGCCACCCTAATTCGCCGCCGCACATCACCGTAACGCGAATGCAAGCGGCCTCATTCGAAGTACGGAGAGTGTCGATGCACTCTCGATACCATGGGTTATGGTAACGGTGCCCTATCCGTCCACGCCTACTTGCCTGTTGTGAGGGCTTTCGGGTGGCAGCTCCCAGGTCCATTCAGTCATCTGCGCGGGCACCGGCTCTCACCTATCCCGGTTCTCTGGAACCCCGCTGGAAAACCTACTACTCCTGCTCAACGCATTTGTGAGTATGTTCGCAATGATGTTAGCGCGTGTTGTGGGGCGGTGTCAAGGATTTAGAAACGGTCGTTGATGTATGTGTGAGCGTCTTTTATGGATAGAGATTGTGTTGCCGCTCCAGAGCGAATATAGAAAACCTCTTCGTTCCCGTCCTTTACGAAGACAGGGTGATTTGAACGCTCACAGGTTAACACCATTATTCGCACACCTCTGAAATCTTGAAAGGAGATGTCGATGTGCTGCATCGCCAAAGCGCCCATAGTGCGATTGACGATGTTTCCGAGGTGTAAATTCATCCTATCTTCATTAGGGAAACCGTCAATTTGAATGCCAACAGGTTCATGGTCATCCGCGACGCCAATCAACAAAGATCCGCCGTCGGAGTTCAAGAAAGCGGCCAAAGTTTTGAGCGCGGCGAGTTCCATTCGCTTATCAGTCTTGTTAGTGTGTAAGTTCATTCGCAACGAAGACTTGAACTCGATTCTTACAGATTCACCGTTGTCTATGACAGCATTGATGTCAAAATCATCGTCGCGTTCTTCCTGTCTGAATATCCCTTCTTCACGCGCTATCTGTTTGCCCATTGCTGACTCAATTCGTTCAAGCAGCCCTTCGGCACGGTCCGCAAAGAACCTATTGAAATCATCGAGGCGCAGGGTCCAGGCAGGAATTCGGTGAGATTCCAGTATCTCATCCATAACTTCAGGAGAGACTTTTGCGTTTCTTTCGAGTGTAGGGAGATACAGAGATGGCGCTCTTCCACCTATGCTGCGATTCGTCCTTGCGGAGATTGCCGTCTTATTGACGATGCTGTTGAAGAGCGAGGAACCAATGCCTTGGCGAGCACACCAGTTTCTAGGAAATATGTGGTGTATGTCCACACTTTCGTCGAAGAAAGTCGTATCCTCAATAGGGATGCCCGATAGAAAGTCCCGGCTGCCGTCACGCATAAGCAGCGCATGTATTCCCTTGTACGCAGCGCTATTGCGTGTCCGAAGCGTGAGCAGACGGTTCGCCTGAAAATTGGCGTCCTGAATTGTGCGCGGCAATTCAGACTCTCCATGCACCCAGTTGGTCACGTCTATTAGGTCTTGAGAAAACCTTGTTTCTGTCGTGCCGCCATACATCTCACCAAGAATACCGCACCAGAACCAACGGGCGATCTTCTGTCGCGCACCTTCAGTATTGGCTACATTCTCCAAATCCGCCAAAATAGCGGCGAGAGGAACGAGTTGCGTTCGATAAGGCAGGTCTCGGTTGTTGAAAATCTTCTGCCCATGCAAGAACTTTGCGGCTTCCATAAAGCCCTGTTCGGTCTTGTTAGCCCATTCTTTGTATTCATCCGTTCTCAGACGCAGGATGTCCCGCCGTCTGCAACTGATGGTATTGCCCCTAGCTTTCGTAGCAAGCAATGTGAGCGCCTGCAAGAAAAGCGTGTTTTCCATACCGCTCAGTACGGGGTGGGCGTTCCGAAGTCGTTCTTCACGATTCTCCCAATCTTCGCGGAGTTGAAAATCATCGGCGGCGAAAGACGCAGTAAGAAGTTCAAAAACGGTGAGCGAGACACCGCCTTGATTCACTTTCTCAAAGACGATACAAACGGCTTCCTTTGGCGTTTCTTTGTCGAGTTCAATCACTGGCACTTGATACTGTCCGAATCGCTTTATGACACGTTCATTGAACTCTTGATACAAACTCCACTTATCGGCATTCAATTGCCAATACTCAATGTAACCTTTCATCCACACCCCTTCGTTGAAGATATACCTCAACGGGAAAATATCGTTGGCATATTCGTTTTCAGGCGTGGAGAGGTCCAGGGTTACTTCACCTCGGAATGTCTTCACCTTCCTATCTTCAGGGACGGATAGAACTGCCTCTTCGCGGTCAACGTCGTCGTCAAGGCACTTTTTCATATCTAGGTAGTACCAACGACTAATTTCGTTGTCCTTTGTATCTCTAGTCGCGACGGGTTTCCCCGTTTTCAAGGATTGGAATAAGGAAGTCAGCCGTTGCTGACCGTCAAGCACCAGAAGGTCGGGGCTCACCTCTCGGAGTGATTCGTCGGCTCCTTCAATCGGACGTGGCTTGAAGTTGACATCGGGTCCACCCGTTTCCAGAGTCATTACAGCTCCGATAGGGAATGACAGTGACACACTGGCTATGAGGTCGCGAATATGATGGTCATCCCAAACCCATCCGCGTTGGAAGTCTGGAAGTTGTGTCTTCCCGTTTCCAACTTCTTCAAGCAAGCCTTCAACGAGCCGCTTTGTAGTGTCGAAACTGGCTACATTCATTGGAGAATCCTTTGAAATGTGAATTGCAAGGCATTTATTGCACGACGTCGGACATCCCCGTAAACCTTTAGCTTGCAGGGATGCCTTGACGCAATATGCCTACTCGTCGGACGCCAGCCTGCCGCTTTGGGCCCAGTCGTCTTTGGAGACGTCTTCGAAGACGATGATGGTGGCTTCGGGCGGGGCGCCGGCTATGTCGTTGATGGCGTCGGTGATGATTTTTGCCAGCTCTGCCTTCTGCTCGCGCGTGCGGCCGGGCCACATTTCTACTCTGACTATGGGCATTGTTTGTCCTTTCTTTGCTCGGTGCGAATTGGTTTGTATGTTGGGCGAATCTTACAGAAGTCCGCTTACTCTGTCCAAGATTGCGCTGCCCACGTCGTATTTGCTCATCAGGGGCAGCTCTTCTTTGCCGCCTTCGAGGTCCAATAGGATGACTCGGTTGGTGTCCACGCCGAAGCCGCTGCCCTCGGCTGTGATGTCGTTGGCGGCAATCAGGTGCAAACTCTTGCTCAGCATCTTGCTTGCCGCGTTCTGTAGCAGGTCTTCGCTCTCAGCGGCGAACCCAACTTTGATTAGGCGTTCGTAGGTGATTCCGGCGATGATGTCCGGGTTCTTCACCAGACTGATTTCCCAAGTGTCGGAGTCGCCCTTCTTGACCTTCTGCTCCGCGGCGCTCGACGGACGCCAGTCAGCCACGGCAGCAGCCATTATTAGTGCGTCCGCGTCGGCGCATTCGGTGTGCAGAGCGGCTTGCATGTGTAACGCGGTTTGCGTATTTACGACCTTGACGCCGAACGGGTCGGGCAGTGCAGTCGGCGCCGACACAATGGAGACGCATGCGCCTCTGTCCCTTGCTGCCTCTGCGAGCGCATAGCCCATCTTGCCGGACGAATGATTGGCGATGACGCGTACAGGGTCGATCGGCTCTTGTGTGCCGCCTGCGCTCACGACAATTTTGCGATTGGCGAGGTCGCCGTTGCGTCCGAGAGTTTGCCGCAGACATCCTAGCAGTTCCGGAGTTTCCAGCAGCCGTCCCTTGCCAATCAGGCCGGATGCCAGCCGCCCGCTTGCCGGTCCCGCGACTACGCATCCCATGTCTTTCAACATGGAGATATTGCGCTGCGTGGCGGCGTTGTCGTACATATGAGCGTCCATCGCGGGAGCGATGATGAGCGGCGCTTGCGTGGCGAGAATTGTCGTAGTCAGGGCGTCGTCTGCGAAGCCGTGCGCAATCTTGGCAATCGTGTTCGCGGTGGCAGGAGCGACGATTATGGCGTCGGCGCGTTCTGCTATTGCCACATGGTCGATGCTCAACTCGGACTGCGGGTCAAACACGTCCGTAACGACGGGACGATGCGTGATGCTTTGGAAGGTGAGCGGTGTTAGGAATTGGCACGCCTCGCGCGTCATAATGACATCGACGAGCACGCCTGCCTGCGTGAGTTTGCTGGCGAGGTCAACCGCCTTATAGCAGGCGATGCTGCCCGTAACGCCGAGCGCTATCCTGCGGTTCACTAAAGGGTTCGGCATGCTTCACCTCTAATTATTCGCGCGCTGAAATTGTGGCAGACGAGTCCGGCGTTAGCGCTGATATGGTCGTGCCGAAAGTCAGGATACTTCGCCACCTGACTACTTCGCCATCTCGTGTATGAGGCGCAACCCGGTGAGCGTCAGGTCAGGGTTCAGATCATCAAAAACGCCCGCTTCTCGTTCGATGATGTGCGCCATGCCGCCTGTGCCTATTACCTTCGCGCCGCCGCCCAGTTCTTCGTCGAAGCGCGCTACCATCCCGCGCACGAGTTCGGCGTAGCCGAGCACGATGCCGGACTGTATGGCGTGGATGGTGTTTTTGCCGATGGGCGTGGCAGGGCTAACGAGTTCCACGCGCCGCAACTGCGATGTGCTGCTGAACAGGGCGTCGTGCGCGATTGTCATGCCCGGCGCGATTGCGCCGCCTAGATAGTCGCCGTCCGCCGTAACTGCGTCGAACACGGTAGCGGTGCCCATATCGACGATGATGATTGGCCCGCCGTACAGTTTCAGCGCGGCGGCGGCGTCCACAATGCGGTCTGCGCCGACATCGCGGGGATTGTCGTACAGAATGCGTATGCCGGTGCGTGTGCCCGCTGCGACTACCAGCGGCTCGACCGTGAAGAACTGCCGGCACATATCCGCGAACATCGGCGTTAGTGGCGGGACGACGCTGCATAGCGCGACCGCGTGGATGTCCTGTGGCGACATGCCGCGCAGACTCATCAATTGAGTGAGCATGATGCTGTACTCGTCCGGCATCTTGGAGCGATCGGTGGACAGCCGCCAAGTGGCGGCGAGCCGTTCGCCGTCGAACACACCGAGTGTGATGTTCGTGTTGCCTATGTCGAGGGCTAACAGCATAGCGGCGGCGTCCCGTTCGTGGATACGAAGGCATCCGCCGTATGTTCCCGTCGCCTATTCCCGCCGGGTAATTTGCGGATACCTTCGGCTGCTATTTGCGGAAAATCGCGTTGCCGTCGCGCCGCCAGTTTAGCTGCAGCAGCGTGCTGGAATTCAGCAACTTCTCGAGCGTCGGGTATTCCGACTCGCTCAACTTGGCAGCGCCGAGGATCTTCGCGGCGTCCGATGCGGCTGAGCGTCCGGCTATCTTTTCGACATCCCGCTTCGCCCATGCCTCATCAACCAGCACTTCCCAACTGACTTGTGCCGCGACGCCATTTGTCTCGGCGCCAGTATCCGGCTCAGGCAGCTCCGGTTGCTCGGTCTTTTGCGTCGATGCCTTGTCCTGATCGACGCTCTGCTTTGGCTGCGCGAGTGATGCCGCTCCTGCGGCTACCGGCGCGGAGTCTGCCTTTGCGACATCATCGATGTCGATCGGCTTTTCGTCGCTTGTCGCTTTAGGCTCATTCCTGTTTGCCTGCGGTCTCGTGGAACCCAGCAAGCGGCGGCCGGACCTGCTTCTGCGCTCGCTCTGCCTGCGGCCTGTGCTAGGCTTGGCGCGGCTGGTCGATGGCTTGTCTTCTTCCACCGGTTCCGGTGCTGCCGCTGCTGCCGTCTGCGGCGCGTCTTCTTCCTGCCCATCGTCCCTCGCGGGATCGACAAGCCTTGCGGCGCGATTCTCGTTGTCAGCACTGACCGGAGGTGGAGTGATTTGCTCCCTGCCGGTGAAATGTACGACCACATCGCCGCTGCCGTCCTTGGGGCGTGTCATTTCGATGACATCTGTGTGCGCTTCCAGGAACTGGTTGAACGCGCGATATTTCAAGTCCTTGAAATTAAAGCTCGGCTCGATGCGGCGCATAGTCTGGTACAGCTTGGAGCCGACGACCTCGCCGGATTCGTCCATCGATGCGTCCATGGCACGCTGCAATAGCGAGCGCGCTTCCGCTTCAAGATTGGAAGCGGATGAAGTTTGCCTGCCGTTCCGTCGGTAGTTTCTACGGCGCGCAGGGCTGGAAGTGTGCGATGTCGGCTGCTTTTCTGCAGTGTCGAGGAAGATGTAACGGTCGCAGCTCTTGATTAGCGTGGGCGAAGTCGCTTCGCGCCGCCCAGCGACGATGACGCTCTTGCCGGACGAGCGCAACTTGCCAACGAGTGGCACGAAGTCGCTGTCGGAAGAGACGATGACGAAGGTGTCGATGGGGTTGTTGTATAGCAAGTCGATGGCTTCGATGGCGAGTCGGATGTCGCTGGAGTTCTTGCCAGACTTGTTGGAGTGGTATTGGTGGATGGGTTCGATGCCAAGCTCAAGGAGCTGATCCTGCTTGTTGCGCTGGACCGACCAGTCGCCGTATGCCCGCCGGATTATCACGCGGCCCACATCGGAGAGCTGGTCGAGCAGGCGCTGAATGGCATCAAGCCCGACATTTTCGTAGTCAATTAAGACTGCAAGATTTGAGTCAACCAAAGTCTCATTTCCGTTCACATATTCTTTGGTGGGTTTCGTTTGCTGTATGTATTATATCATCTTTATTACAACGATAGCACAGTGTGGTCTTCGAGACGATTTCAGGCGATAACGACGCTATCTACTTGAATGCGGGCATCACTTCTTCGCAGAATAGGCGCAGGGAACTGGCGATTTTCTCCTCCGGTATTAGTTCGCCGGCGTTGAACTCGGCGACGACTCCGGTTAGGCTGAGCGTTTCGCGCATCACGCGGAGCTGTTCGATGACCATTTCAGGTGTGCCGACTGCTGCCTTCTGACCGATGACATCGCGCTCCCATTCCAGCACCGCTAGTTCTGCACCACGCTCAGCGCGCTCTTGAAGCGCGTGCGATCCGGCGCGCTGTACGGATGCGGTCAGCTGTCCGCCGAGCCGCCTGAACTGCCGCATAAAGCTCTCTTCGGGTACGGTGAGGGCGTCTTCTTCTGTCTCGCCAACATACAGCGGCACACGCAGCGACACATCGACCTGCCCATCGTGTCCCGCCTTGTGCCACGCATCTCGGTAGCTGTCCACCTGCTCGCCCACCGCATTTAGGCTCTGCTGGCGTACGCCGACGAATATAGCGTGTCCCATCTTGCCGATGACCGGGAATGTGGCAGATGTGTTCGCGGCGATGCGTATCTGTGGATGCGGGTCCTGATACGGCTTAGGCACCAGGCAAACATCGTCGTAGGTGTAGTAATCGCCTTCGTAGCTGAAACGCTCTTCAGTCCACGCCTTCGTGATGATTTCGAGGTACTCGTAGAACCGCTCGCGGCTTTCGGCGTAGGGAATATTGTAGCCTTCGTACGAGCCAGGCAGCCCGCTGCGTCCCACGCCGAAGTCGAAGCGACCTTGGCTGATGTGGTCGATGATCGCCGTTTCTTCCGCCGTGCGCAGGGGATTGCCGAGCGGCAGCACGCTCACTGCGGTACCGATGCGTAGGCGCTCTGTTCGTGCGGCGATCGCGGATGCGATGGCGTGTGGAGACGACAGGACAGAGCGCGCCGGGTTGAAGTGCGACTCGGCAAGCCAAACGCCGTCCAAGGCGAGTGCTTCGGCTTGCGCGATGTGGTCGAACGCCTCGCGGAAGGCGTCCGCCTGAGTGCTGCCTTCGCGGCGATGGAACTCCATAAACGAACCGAACTGCATTGCGTACCTTCCTTAACACGCCCGACGGCGAGGGCATGTCGGTGATCTGTGCCATTGTGTGCCAATGTGGACTACGCCAAGATTACGCTTTAACGGGCGGCTGGTCAAGCGTTCGCTATCCTGTGAAGGGGATGGGCGTTTCTCATCTCTCCCCCTCCTAACTTTCCAATCCCAACATTCCACCACAGAGCGAAGGGACTAATCGGAACACCATTCAATTGAGCGGCGCGATGCGGTATGATGTGCGCTGACTAACCCGGTATAGGAGGAAGCATGATTTACGAAGAGCGACGCGTAATCGTCGATGCCAAGCGGCTGAACGAATACTTGTCTGTCTGCCAGTCCGACATGTTTCCTGCGATTCGTGGCGCGGGTGGAAATGTTATTTGCCAGCTCAGCGGACTCATAGGCAATCCGCAGAACGAATTGGTGCAGATAACATCGTGGCGCTCCCTATATTCATGGGAGAAGGCGCAGTCCTTATCACGAATATATTTAGATGGGCTTTGTCAATCTGAAGAGGTGCGACTGTTCAGGGCGATATCGTCGCGCCCCAAGTCGGTCATTCCGGAGGGAGACAGGCGTCCCGTTTACGGCTTCCGTCGGTTCTTCATTCAGCCGGGCGACCTCAAAGAGTTTGTGCATTGCTCTGAGAACGGGATATGGCCCAGAATCGAATCTATGGGCGCCAGCATATTGGGGCTCTGGACGACTCTTGCAGTCGCAAGTCCGATGGAAATTGTACTGGTGACCGGATACCGCAGTCCGTCGCACTGGGAACAGACGCGGTATGACGCTCCACGTCACCTGGGCGTTGCTAGGGAGCTCTGGGACAATGAGAATGCTCTGCGCCGCCGCCGCGTGGAGATGACCCAAAAGAGCTGGGTGTGCCTCATGCAGGCGCATGACGTTTCCTAAGCAGGTGGCGCGGAGTCTCCGGCTAGTCGTAGAACATGCAGCCGATGCCGTGGTAGCCGATGGTGACCTCGCCGTTCTCCACGGTCACTGGTGTGATGCGATCGCCGTCGGCTAGTTCCTCGACCTCTGACCATCGCTCAGGAAACTCGGCGAGATCGATTTCCTCATAGGCTTTGCCCTGCTCGTCAAGTTCCATTTTGACCGTCACGCAAATCTCACAAGTGGGATGCGTGTAAATCACGATATTGGATTCTGCCAAGTCGTGCCCTCCGTTTACCCTACGATACGCAGCCGATACCATTCACGCCGACAGTAACTTCGTCGCCGTCAATAACGACGGGCGTCAAGCGGATGCCGTCCGTGTGCGGCAGAATCTCAGGCCAGCGGTCGGGATGCAGCGACAGGTTTATCTCTTCGTATGCCCTACCTTCCTTGTCGAGCTCTGCCTTAACGATGTCCGTGTAGCCGCATCCAATCGTAGAATAGACCAATACTGCGTCTGCCAATTTTTCTACCTCGTGCCCTTCTTAAATCTGATGCCTTCTCTGCCTGCAGCTTGAGAAAATCACGCCGCCCTTTAATGATACTCCTATCGGGCGCGCTGGCGCAAAGTCTGCTGTTCATCTCCTTTGGGAGTGCGCGGTGTGAATGGATGGTTAGGTGTTGGGCATAGATTTCGTTGCCGAAGGCTCTCACAACCTTTCCTCGTCAAGGAGGCGGAACTATACTACTCGCCTTCGCCTTCGATTAGCATGCGGCGGAGTATTTTGCCGGACGGGTTCTTGGGGATGGCATCGATGAACTCCACTTCGCGGATGTGCTTGAAGGTGGCAACCTTCGATGCGACGAAACTCATCACGTCTTCGCCGGACACATCTTCGCCTTGCTTCGTAACGACGAAAGCTTTGGGCACTTCGCCGGATTCAACATCGGGCTTGGCGACGACAGCGGCGTCCGTGATTGCCGGATGTTCCAGCAGCAAGCCTTCGAGTTCGGCGGGCGGCACTTGGAAGCCCTTATACTTGATGAGTTCCTTCACCCTGTCAACAATCCACACGCAGCCATCCTCGTTCATTCGCACGATGTCGCCGGTGTGCAGCCAGCCGTCGTCGTCGATTGTTTCGCGCGTGGCTTCTTCGTTGGCGTAGTAGCCCTTCATCACCTGCGGACCTCGCACTAACAGTTCGCCCAGTTCGCCCACCGGCACATCTTTCGTGCCAGTCTCCGTGTCAACCACACGCTCTTCGGTGTCTGAAATCGCCGGACCGACCGAGCCGGGCGTCATCCTGTCAGGCTCAATGTAGTCCAGATTGGACACGGGCGAAAGCTCGGTCATGCCGTAAGCTTGGAACACGGGGAAGCCTACGACTTCCTGCACTCGCATTTGCAGCTCGGCGGATGCGGGCGCGGCGGCAAGACACGCGGCTATCATCGACGAAAAATCAGGCTCTAATCCCAGGTTCGGCAGCATCGACAGCCCGATGCCAACCGGCGGCACGGTGTAAAGGTGCGTAATCTTGTGCGTGGCGACTAGGCGCAGCATTTCGCCCATGTCAAAGCGTCCCATCATCACCTGCGTGCCGCCGGACAATATCACAGCATTCATCAGCACCTGCATGCCGTAAATGTGGAACAGTGGTAGGTGCGCGAGCATTACATCGGACTCGCGCTGCTGCAATGCCTCGCCGGGCCGCACCATGAACTGCCGCAGATTCGCCGTCATGTTGAAGTGCGTCAGCATCACTCCCTTGGATAGCCCTGTAGTACCGCTGGAGTATGGCAGCGCCGCCAAATCTTCCTTGGCGTTAATTCTGACCGGTGGCGTCGTCGCCGGCGAGCGCTCTATGAGTCCCCAGAATGAATCGGACTCGCGCGAACTCGACTCTATGATAATCATGCGCTTCACTTCAGGCGCGCCATCGTGGGCGGCTTCAGCCATCTGGTGCAGCGATTCGTGGACGACCAGCACTTCCGCGCCGCTGTTGCTGAGTTGGTGCGCAATCTCGCGCTCACGGTATCCGGAGTTGATGGTCGTTACCACAGCGCCGGCTTTGACGATGCCGAAGAACGCAATCTCGAACTCGGCGCAGTTCGGCGCGAGCAATCCCACGCGGTCGCCCTTGACCACGCCCAATTTCGCCAGCGCCGCCGCGAAACGATTGCTGTACACATCGAGTTGCTGGTACGAATAGACATACTCACCATCGATGATCGCCGCCTTCTGCGGCAATCGCCTAGCCGTCTCGCTCAAGATGTGCTGCAAAGGATAGGTCGGGTAGGGCGCGAGGGATGCGCGGTCGGTTGCGGCGCTAGTCATGGCTTACCTCCTGGTGTATGGGAAATGTATGGGCACTATACCGTAGCAGGTGACGGCACACGCTGGTTCTTGCTTTATCCGGTTGTACCAAAAATATATTCCGGCGTAAATGCTAAGACGATTTCGCAGATGCAATTTTTTTCCTGTCATTTCGAGCGAAGCGAGAAATCTAAACAGGTTTGCATGCAACGATCCCTGCCTTCGTGGGGACATGTTTCGGATTTCTCACTGTGTTCGGAATGACATGGCAACGAAGCGGAATGACAACATTGGGGATTTGTGAAATCGTCTCAAATGCTAATGCTAAGGATGGCAAAAGGCACGAACGGAATGAAATTAGCTCAAGAATATCGTAACGCCAGCGTGCGGGAAGCTTATCTGAATGTTCGCCCTGCGCTCGCGCTGCATCGTGACGGCATAATCAACGTATCGCGGGTCGTCTTTGGGCAGCTTGTGCGGGCATGCCTCGCCGCGCTCTTCGTGCGGGCAGAGGTGCATGTCCGCCTGATAGTCCCAGAATCCGACGAGCTTCATCGGGAAGTACAGCGTCTCCGCCACCGTGCGCAAGTCCGCGATTATCTCGCTCGCCCGTGCATCGCCGTCAGTCTCGACATTCAGCATTACCTTGTCAATTGCCATATTCGCAGTACGATTTGTCCTTTCTCCCGTCAAGGAGGGCTTTAGATCAGGGCGATTTGTAATTCGCCCGGCGTTACGCACCTTTACAGCGTATCCGCAGTTCCCGCGATGAGAGTGCTTGCCGCCGCGAACATGCCGCCTGGCCCGTGCGCTATGCCGACTTGCGCGTCCTGCACTTGTCGTTCGCTGGCTTCGCCGCGGAGTTGGCGTGTCAGCTCGATGAGCGTGAACATGCCGTACATTCCCGAGTGAGTGTATGACAGCCCGCCGCCGTTGGTGTTCATCGGGAAATCGCCCCCGGGCCCGGTGCGCCGCTCTGCCATGAATGGCCCGCTTTCACCCGGATTGACGAAGCCGAGGTCTTCCAGCGCGAGCATCGGCGTGAAGGCGAATGCGTCGTAAAGTTCCGCGACATCAATGTCCGCGTGCGACACGCCTGCCATTTCGAACGCCGCTTTGCCTGACACCTTCGCTGCCTGAGATGTGGTCATATCTGCCATCATGCTGACCATATTGTGCTCTGTCGCCTCGCCTGTGCCGAGAATGTACACGGGTGGCTTGCGCAGCGACTTCGCTCTGTCTGCGCTCGTCAGCACAAGCGCGCCGCCGGCGTCGGTAACTAGGCAGCACATGAACAGCGTGTATGGCCAGCAGATCGGCCGCGAATTCATCACATCATCAACGGTAATCGAGTCTTTCATCATCGCCATCGGGTGCATCGCCGCCCACTTGCGGTTGGACACGGCGACTTCCGCCATCTGCTCGCGGGTCGTGCCGTACTCGTGCATGTGTCGTGTCGCGGGCAGCGAGAATAGCGTGGTCGGACCATAGGTGCCATATGGAGCTTCGTACAGACCTTGCGGCGAGTCCGGCGCAATGCCGCCATATCCCATGCCCACGCGCGACCTGCCGCTTTCGCCGTGTGTTATCAGCGCGACATTGATGATGCCCGCTCCGATGGCGAGCATCGCGTGCTCTACATGCATGATGAACGAACATCCGCCGACATTCGTGCCGTCGCTGTATCGCGGCACGATGCCGAGGTACTCGCCAAGCTGTACGCTGGTAACGCCTGCCGTGAACAGCCCGTCAACATCGGCGAGAGTCAACCCAGCGTCGTTGAGAGCGTTGCGCGCGGCTTCCGCATGCAACGTAAGCGCGGATTTGTCGGGCAGCACGCCAATCCGGTCAGACTCGCTCGCGCCGACGATAGCGACTTTGCCACGCAGCTCTCTGGGGCTGTTCGCCATTGCTAACTTCCTTAATTTATGTGCCAGAATATATGAGGTAGATGCGATTAACTTGGTGGTAAACAAGAGACATTCGAACGCCTCGGGGCATCAGCTATCGATGGGACGAAAGCGTGGCAGCGTGAAGTCGTCATCTACCTCGTCGAATACAATCTCGACCGGCATTTCGCAGCGCACCATATCCGGGTCAGGCTCAACATCGACGAGATTCGACATCATACGCGGTCCTTCATCGAGTTCCACGACGGCAATGATGTACGGTGCGACGAAGCCGGGCGCGGCGCGATGGTTGATGACAAACGAGTACAGCGTGCCCTTGCCGCTCGCTTGCTCCCATTCGACTGCGCTAGACAGGCACGCCGGGCAGAACGGGCGCGGGTAGTAGTAGGCGTTGCCGCAGTCCGTACATCGCTGTATGAGCAGGCGGCGCTGCTTCAACGCGTCGAAGAACGGCTGGCTTTCAGGCGTAGGTTGGGGCAGTGGAGCGCGGCTGACGGTCATGGTAATTTTCCAAGAATATGGTGATGCTGCTGACAACTGCGTCTATGTCGATATGCGTAGATTGCTTCGCTTCAGCAAAGTTTATGCTTAACAAGGCGGAGCGTCAAATCCCTCGCCTACTTACGGGACATTGTCGGACATGAGATAATGCCTAGCACAGTTCACAATAAAAATAACAGGAAGGCTGATAATGAAACTGAACGAATTCATTGGGCAGTGTTTGGAGGATTATCGCAGGCGCGTGTACGCCGCCGCCGGACCCTTGTCGGAAGAGGAGATGCACTGGCGACCGGACGCGGAATCCAACTGCATAGCGTTCCTCATTTGGCATTCGGCGCGCGTCGAGGACAGACTCATCAACGTGTTCGCGCGAGGCACGGACGAGGTGTGGCTGCGGGATGGCTGGAGCACGAAGACTGGCATCCCTGAAGGCGACCATGGTGTCAATTACACGCTGGAGCAGGTCGCGGCATTCCCGGCAATCACCAAAGAGCAGCTTCAGCAGTATTTCGATTCGGTGCGCGAAGGGACGCTGGAATATCTGCGCGGTTTGAGCGACGACGACTTCGACGAAGTGCCGATTGACAGGTCGCCGTTCCCTGAGAATCCGGCATCGGTGCGGTATTTCAGCGGGCGCAGCGTGGGCAGCATTATGCGCCAGCTAATCGGCGAGCAAGACCAGCATCTCGGGCAGGTGTCGTTCGTGCGCGGCTTGAAGCGCGGCTTCGGCAAATAGCGGTTGCTGCGAAGAGGTAATTGGCGCGGCATGAATGTTGATGCGCAGGACAATGATGGCAATGCGACGGCATCGCTGCCCAACTCTCGACGCCGGTATATCCTCACAACTCTGCTGAAAGGCGTGTCGCGAGCGTTCTACCTGACCATTCGCGTACTGCCTGCCGGCATGCGCGAGCCGGTCGCGGTAGCATACGTGCTTGCCCGCGCCGCGGACACGATCGCGGATACGCCTACGCTTTCGCATGCACAGCGGTTGGCGCACTTGCGCGAGTTCAGGAAGATTATGCAAGGGCAAGCCTCAACTGCGGGGCTGTCCGACTCGCTTGCTGAGATTCAGCCGACTGACGGAGAGCGCGAACTGCTGCAAGCGCTGCCCGAAGTCTTGTCGCTGCTGGACGCGCTGGCGGCGGACGATGCTCAACTCGTGCGATCCGTTGTGCTGACGCTAACTCGTGGGATGTGCTTTGACTTGACGACATTCAGCCGCATTGATGATGACACGCCCGTCGCGCTGAAATCGACTGCGCAGCTTGACGAATACTGCTACCTCGTCGCCGGCTGCGTGGGCGAGTTCTTCACAGACACGGCAGTCGCACACACGCCGGCGCTGGCGCATTGGGACGCGCATGAGATGCGGACGCTTGGTGTGTGTTTCGGCAAGGCGCTGCAAATGACGAACATACTACGAGACATGCCTCGCGACCTGCGAAATGGGCGATGCTATATTCCGAAATCCGCATTGGCTCACACCGGACTGACGCCGGTTGAATTGCTGGATCCTGCGCACGGATTAAGTGCGCGTCCTGCGCTTGTCTGGGGCATACACACGACTCTCGACCACTTTGATGCGGCGGAGCGATATATCATTGCCATACCTCGCCGGAATTTGCGGCTCAGACTTGCCGCGTTATGGCCCGTGCTCATCGGGCTGCAAACGCTTGCCGCGCTTGCCGAATGCGACAACTGGTTGAATCCGCAGACGCGCGTCAAAGTATCGCGCCGCGCCGTGTATGGTACAATCGCGCTGTCCCTGCTGTGCGGGCGGTCTAACAGGCTGTTGCGGGTATGGTTCAGGCGCATTAGGGCGCGTGTGGAGCGGAAGATTGGGGCGTAAGGAGTCGCGATGTACAATGGTGCGCGGATACTCATACTCTGAGAGTTACCCATGAGCGAAGTTCAGAATCGCCACCATCCAAACCTTTCCCCGTAAGGGGAGAATGGACAAGAAGAACATTAGCGAGTCGTGAAAATGACGAGGTGAGAACTTTGGCAGAAGGAACGAATAGAAAAATCACGCTGAAATCTCGACCGGACGGTTACCCGGAACCGGCAGATTTCGAGATGATTGAAGAGCCGATCCCGCAGCCTCGCGAGGGCGAGGTACTCATTCGGTCAATCTGGCTTTCGCTCGATCCGTATATGCGCGGACGAATGCGCGATGCGGCGTCCTATGCGCCGTCTGTGCAGCTCGGCGACGTGATGGTCGGCGGTGCGGTCGGGCGCATCGTCGAGTCGCGCACACCGGCGTTCAGCGTGGGCGAAATCGTGGAGGGTAGGCTTGGCTGGCAGGAATACGCCGTATCGGACGGGCGCGACCTGCGCCGGGTGGATCCCGCTCTGGGGCCGCTGTCAACATCGCTCGGAATACTCGGCATGCCTGGGATGACCGCGTACTTCGGTTTCTTGGATGTGTGCGACCCTAGGCCGGGTGATACGGTCGTGGTGTCTGCGGCGTCGGGCGCGGTCGGGCAGGTCGTGGGGCAGATAGCGAAGATAATGGGATGCTATGTTGTGGGAACGGCAGGCACGCAGGACAAGATTGACTACATCGTGAACGAACTTGGCTTCGATGCGGGCATAAACTACAAGACTGAAAATGTTGTCGATGCGCTAGCGGCTGCCTGTCCGCTGGGCATAGACATCTACTTTGACAATGTTGGCGGTCCCGTTACCGATGCCGTGATGGAAAACCTAGCCGACTTCGCGCGCATATCCGTCTGCGGGCAGATTTCGCAGTACAACCTTGCCGAGCCTGAGATGGGCCCGCGAAACACGCGCAACCTGACGACGCATCAGGCGCGCATGGAAGGCTTTCTCGTCTTCCAATTCGCCAATCGTCACGAAGAGGGCAGACGGCGTATTGCCGGCTGGATTAGGGAAGGCAAGATGAAGTACAAGGAGGATGTGGTCGAGGGCATCGAAAACGCGCCGACGGCGTTCATCGGCATGCTGCGCGGCGAGAACTTTGGCAAGATGCTCATAAGGGTCTCCGACGAATAAGCCGACTGCCGTGCTAGGTAGCCATACTAAATTACAAGTGCAAAGGACACGCCCATGCGAACTATCGACGCAATCGCACAGATTCTGAAGAAAGAAGGTATCGAGTACCTGAGTGCGTTTCCCACGACGCCCATCATCGAGGCGGCGGCGGATGCCGGCATTCGCCCTATAATCTGCCGACAGGAGCGTGTTGGCGTGGGTATCGGCGACGGTTACTCGCGCGTTACGAACGGCAACCCGGCGGGTGTGTTCGCGATGCAGTATGGTCCCGGCGCAGAGAATGCCTACGCAGGCGTTGCCACCGCATTCTCGGATGCCGTGCCGATGCTGCTGCTGCCGCTCGGTCATCCGCGGGAGCGCGACGGCATCTACCCGCACTACAGCTCGCTGCGCAGTTACGCCTCAGTAACCAAGCAGGTTGAACAGATAAACGTGCCGGAGCGCATTGTTGAGACAATGCGCCGCTCGTTCGCCGCGCTCAAGCGTGGGCGGCCCGGCCCCGTGATGGTGGAAGTGCCCGCAGATGTCGCAACCGCCGAAGTGCCGGATAACATCGTGGCCGGATATAGCCCGGTCAAGCCTGCCGTTGCCGCCGGTAATCCTACGGACATCCAGGCGGCGGCGCGCGCGCTTCTAAATGCCGAGAACCCTGTCATCCACGCAGGGCAGGGCGTGATGTACGCCGGCGCCACGGACGAACTCGTCGAATTCGCCGAGCTTACGCAGATCCCCGTGATGACCACGATGGCGGGCAAGAGCGCATTTCCGGAGAAGCATCCGCTCGCACTTGGCAGCGGCTCCGGCGTGATGAATCGCGCGTGTTACCAGTTCGTAAGCCGCGCGGATGTCGTCTTCGGCATCGGCACCAGCTTCACACAGCACGGCATGACGATGAGCGTGCCGGCCGGCAAGACGCTTATCCACGCCACGAACGACCCGATTGACATCGACAAGAACTATTCCATCGACCATCCGATCCTCGGCGACGCCAAACTTGTGCTGCGGCAGTTTATCGACGCGTGCAAAGACATCCTGGGTGGCGGTCGGCGCGGCGACGGTTCTGTTGCGGAAGAGATCGCGTCCGTGCGCCAAGAGTGGCTTGACGAATGGATGCCCACGCTGACATCGAACCAGAATCCGATAACACCGTACCGCGTTATCTGGGAATTCATGCAGAATGTCAACTCCGACGACGCTATCGTAACGCACGATTCCGGTAGCCCGCGCGACCAGATTATGCCGTTCTATCAGGCGGGTGGGCCGCGCACTTATCTTGGCTGGGGCAAATCGCATGGTCTTGGCACCGGACTTGGGCTGAACATCGGCGCGAAATTAGCGGCGCCCGACAAGTTCGTGGTGAACTTCATGGGAGACGCTGCGTTCGGCATGGTCGGGTTGGACTTCGAGACCGCCGTTCGCAGCAACATACCCATCCTGACAGTAGTATTCAACAACTCAACGATGGCGATTGAGACCGACGCAATGGAACTCTCCCACAATCTCTACGGCACGCGCGACCTCGGCGGCAGTTACGCGAATCTAGGACGCGACATGGGCGGCTGGTCGGAGCGTGTGGTAGATCCGGCGGAAGTCGCACCGGCGATTTTGCGAGCGAAAGCGGCAACCGATAACGGTGAAGCGGCTCTGTTGGAGTTCATCACGAACGAAGAGCGCGCCTTCTCGCACCGCCGACCGTTCTAGCCGTCATGCAATACCATGTCGTAGTCGCTCGCCCGGAGGACGGCAGCATATTGGCGCTGCCATCTTCCGGCGGCTGGTGTGTTCCTGTATTCACGCCGCAGACTACCGACCCTCGAATCGTGGAGCATGTCAATGCCGAAATGCGCCGACAGCTGGGCTTCGAGATATGGACACTCAAGTGCGCGGCGCGCGGCGAATATAATGGTGAAGATTGGCGGATCTTCATGGCGATTGTGCGAGAGCCCGCCGTGGCAGCGCAACAAAATGCGATGTGGATCGGGCAGTGCGAAGCGTCCTCATTGAAGTTTGCCATTCCTGCAATCAATGACGCGGTCGCCGCGTGGTTCGCCGGCATTGACAGTCCTTCTGAATTGCGCGCGCCTTGGGAGGCGATGGGCTGGCATGACTCCGCATGCGACTGGATTCACGCCGAACTCGCCGCGCGTGGCATTGACGTGTATGCGCCGATAGCCCAGCAGCGAGCGTGGGGAATTTCATGCACCATGCTCGCTAGGACGGACGCGGGCGATTTCTATTTCAAGGCGACTCCGCCGTTCATGGCGCACGAAGGGCGCATTATGCAGGCGATTGGCGAACGCTGCCCGCAGCTGCTGCCTGCGCCGATTGCCGCCGACGCCGAGCGCGGCTGGCTGCTTATGCCCGACTACGGCAGCGATATGCTGCACGAATGCGCTGACATCGCGCGCTGGGAAGAGGCATTGCGAGTGTTCGCGCAGACGCAGGTGGAGCAGGCGGCGCATGTGCGAGAATGGCTTGCGCTTGGCTGTCCTGACAGGCGACTTGGGCGCATGGTTGAGTTGATTGATCCACTGATTGACTCTTGTTCGCGCATGCTGGCGGGCGGCGCAAACGGTTTGACACAAGAGGAAGTCCAAGCGTTACGCTCGCTGTCCATGCCGCTCAAGATGATGTGCGCTCGGCTGGCGCAGCTTGGTGTTCCCCACACCCTTGTTCACGGCGACATCGGCGGCAACATTCTGATGCAGGAAGACGGCTACACCTTCTTTGACTGGACCGATGTGTGCATATCGCATCCGTTCTTCGATATGGCGACGGTTTCCAGCACCTATTTCGACGTCCTGGTTCTCGACAAGATTGAGGATGCGGATAGCCGATTACGTGATGCTTACCTAGAACCGTGGACGGCGTACGAGCCGATGGAACGGCTGATAGAGGCTTTCGAGGCGTCTAAGCCGTTGGGCGCGCTGCACCAAGCCATGAGTTACGTGTGGATAATCACGAATATCGCCCCCGACGCGCGCCCGGAGCCAGAGGGCGGATTGCTGCACTGGACACGCAACCTGCTACGGCTGTGCGGCAGGGCGCAGTGAATCGGAAGGCATACTTATCCCAACCGCTGAACTGCTACGTCACCGTGAGACCGCGCTTGTCCGAGACAACCCGCCCGTCCTTGACCACCAGCATAAGTTTGCGCGCGTTGGTGATGTCGTCTAACGGATTTTCGGCGACAACTATCAAATCGGCGAGCTTGCCTGCTTCGATTGTGCCGAGTTTGTCGCCTACACCGCACAGTTCTGCCGCGTTCTTTGTCGCGGCTTGAATTGCCTGCCATTCGGTGGCGCCGTCTCGCACCCAAAGGCCCATTTCTAGCAGCGCTGCTTCGCTCAATGGGTGGATGTCCGAGCCTAGCGCCATTCTTACGCCAGCGTCTAGGGCGCGCTTGAACCACTTGGCGTGCTCGTCGCTGGCGGCGTCCGCTCGGCGCTGCAAGTCGGGCGCAATCTGTCGATGTTCAAGCCATTCGCGCTCTATGTCGCAAGTCGCCTGCTCATTTGTCAGATGCGAAATGGCGAGCGTTGGCACATACCACACGCCGCTGCTTTGGAACAGATCGATGCACTCGTCATCTTGAATGTAGCCGTGCTCTATGCTGTGTGCGCCCAGCCGAATCGCAGCCTTCACGGTATCCGGATTGGTCGCGTGCGCCATCACATTGAACTCTCGAAGATGGCATATTGCGAATGCGGCTTCTAGTTCTTCCTGCAGCAGAAACGAATGCTTGTGCAAGTCCCAGGGTGGGCCCATTATGCCGCCGGACATGTTGAGCTTGATGTGGTCAACGCCGTTTTTGATAGCCTCGCGTATGGCCTGGACGAAGCCGTATGGGCCGTCGCACTCGCGCGCTACGCCGGATGTCAGGAAGTGCCCGCCGGTCGTGGTCAGAAAGTATCCGCTTGCGAACACTCGCGGCCCTACCATCTTGCCGCTGTCGAATACACGTCGCCACGCCACATCCATGTACCTCGCCGCGCCGGCACAGCGCACGCTGGTAACGCCACCGTCCATGAGCGCGCGAGAAAGCTGCGCGCCGAAATCCGCCGTTTGCTGCGCAACCGTAATGCCCGGCGGCAGGGGATATTCCGGATGGATGTGAACATCCCACAAGCCGGGCAGCAGATACGCGCCGTCCAGTTCGAGAACGCGCGCATCGCGAGTATCGGGCGACTTGCCAGAGTCCAGGACTTCCGTGATTCGTCCATTTCCGACAACAACGCTGCCGTTCGCAATCGGCACAGGGGAATTGCCGTCGATGATGTTGACGCCGGTGAGGACGAGCCGTTTCGCGCTAGTCAATGTACCAGCTTCCGTCGAAAATGCGGTCGAATGCAAAGCCCCATGGCGGGCGCAGGAAGCCCAGCGCGCGGACGTCTTCCAGCCAGAATCCGTATGGCGAACTGCGCGAGTATGCGCCGCCGCCCACGACCTTGCTTATTCGCAGCAAGATGGATTCCGCGAGTTCGGCTACTGCCTCTTTGCACAGCAGACTGCTGCGACTAGCGGCGGCGCTGCCGGATTCCACATCTCGCAGCACGCCTTCGTATGCTTGCTGTACTAGCCACGCCTCCATTTCCACGCGTGACCACTCAACCTGCTCGAATGGGCGCATCGAGCCGCGCTTCGATTGCACTTGCTGTCGCGCCGCATCCACTGCCGACTCCACGACGCCCACGATGACCGAGGTGAACAGATGCCCGGCAGGTCTTCCCGCCGTCTCTCGCGCTCGCTGTCTTGCGCCGTTATCAGGCCAGGCGGCGCGTGTGGCGGGCATATCGTTGAAGTCCATCGCGTGGCTTTGCGTGGCAGTCATTCCCACGCCGTCCCATGCGCGCGTGAGTGTCGCGCCAGCCGAACCGTCCCAAGGGATGTCGCGCATATCCATGTAGAACACATCGGGCGCGGATTCACCTTCGGGCACCGCTTGCGTAATCATGAACGAAGTCATGCCCGAACCGCTGCCGAAGTGTTTCTGCCCGCTGACTAGGTACTGACCGTCCGCGTCCACGGGCTTTGCGACGGCACGGCTCTTTGACGGGTCGCCGCCGCTGCCCGGTTCGGATATAATCGTTCCCCACCAACAGCCGTCGAGCGCCGTCTCGAAAACCGCCCTGCGCTGCTTCTCCCATGCATCGGTATAGGGCTGCGGCGCCTTTGGCACTTCCAGCCAGCCGCCAAGCACGGCGGGATGCATCGACGCGACAAGCGAGACGCTGGGGTCGCCCTTCGCCAGAATGCGCAGCATCTCACACAGAGGCCGCGTGAACTCTTCGACGCCTCCGTT
This sequence comes from Chloroflexota bacterium, assembly GCA_009840355.1. NCBI lineage: Bacteria > Bacillati > Chloroflexota > Chloroflexota bacterium. The sequence continues at coordinate 45,994 of VXNZ01000019.1, read as the reverse complement.
GATGCCGCCCATCTCCGGCGGTGCTCCTGTGAGATGGAAGCCCGCGTCCGTCAGCGCATCGAAGTCCGCTCTTTCGAGTGCGCGACGCTGCTGCCGTTGGGAGCGCTCTGACGCAAACCGTGTCGACAGTTCTTTGACATTCTCGACGACCTCTTCAGCGCGCTTGGCGGTTGCCTGCATTGTGGCTCCTCATCGTGTTGGGCAAGCGGGGATACTGCGAAATTACGGCAAAGTCATACGCGGTGCTGCACCTAGTCCACCAGAGTGCGTTCCATGTTCGCCGTCGGGAAGATTGCGAGCACCCTGGCCGGTGCGCCGGAGCGGTTCACGAAGCCGTGCCGAACGCCCGGCGGCGCTAATACCGTCTGTCCTTCGGTCACGGTTATCACATCGTCGCCGAGAATCGCATCCATCTCGCCTTGCAAGATGACCATCGCTTCTTCGGTCGGGTGAATGTGCGTCGGCACCACGCCGTCCACGCCAACGAGTACATCGCCCACGCTTGTGGATTCCGAGCCTTTGTCGCCGTCCACCAGTGCATATCGCTCGACGCCGGGGCTTAGCTCTTCAGAATCTTCCCTGTTCAGAATGGGCATGGTTACTCCTTGAATGTGCTGTTTTGCGGTTGAATCGTGTGGGATAGGCTTGAGTGTTTGGAGCGGGAGACGGGATTTGAACCCGCGACATTCTGCTTGGGAAGCAGATGCTCTACCCCTGAGCTACTCCCGCTTATGCGCCAATTTTATCAGGCAGATTGCATTTCTGTCTATCCTGCCGTAAGGGGTAACTCCCGTATGTCCTGCCACAGTTGGCGCACTTGTGTCTGAACACCGTAACGCTCTTGATGTAAGGGTTCTTCAATAGGGGAATTACACGGCAAAGTCATCAAACACGGGCATTTCCATATTTGTATGTCGCTCGACTCACATGAATGGAATCAGATAATGCCGTTTCAATCGTTTCGTTGATTGTGCTCAGTGGAATCATAATGCCTAAGCCTGCATTTTATTGATTGCGGGGATTCAATCGAGAACCACTGACCATTCTATGTAGGGCATTCTTACTAAACTGGTGTGTCTCGTTAATAATACTCGTGTGGGAATTGGTTACAACATGACCTTCACTATTGCTTCCAAACACAGAACCATCAATCAAGAATGTTCGAGCTGTGCCTCTGGGATAAGGCTGTATCTGAGCCAACAACCTTGACGCACAACTGGTCAGTTCTTGATTTTATCGTAAAATCCTATAATGAAGGTTTCGTCTCCTTCGCTCAAAGGTTGATCCGAAAGATTATCAGAAGTCATCATCGATTTTGTCCTGTGCATACGTGGCGGGAGTCCCCACCAGTCAAGCTCATTCCATCTCTCGTAATGCATAAGGCATCCTGATATGCGGACGATGAGCAAAGCGGTCATTTAAGGGGACAAACAGGTATATGAGTCGCGCTAGAAAGCCTTATACCGATGACCTTCGGGCATGTGCTGCGATTGCCTACGCAGCACGTTATAGAGACTGCCAGATCACGGTGACAAAGATCATTCTCAGCACGCTGAAGCCGATCAAAAAACCAATCCAACGTAGTAGCGTGCCGAAAGGATGACCTCGCGTTGCCTGCGGACGGGACAACCATCGGGCTAGTCCAATGGCGCCGCCGACCACCACACTGAGGATCACATCGCTCAACAGGACGGATAATGCAGGGTTCCATGTGACGAATTCCATGCTTTGGAGTATATACAGACTCCAATCCGAAGGTCAACGGAACGCGGGACGTCCTACGGCAGGAGACTCCTTTGGGCACGGAGCTCTCGTATCGAGTTGTGTTGAGATATCGTTTCAGCCATACAAGAGTGCCGACGAAGTGTGGGGATCCTAGGTAGTCTTCGCCAACTCGTCAAACCGTCTGAAGATATGGCGATAACGCTTCATATTATTGATGTAACACTCAATCGGGTGGCGCTCGTCGTATAAATGATCATCGTATGGCTGAAGCTCTTTCTTGTTGGAGCGAGACGGTATATTACAGGCGTAGCGACCACCTAAACGATTCGTTCAAGAAACTTCAGTGAGTCATATCCACGCTCATTTATCACATACTTGCTCTTGATACGGTCTATCAGACCGTAGGCTTGGGTGATGTCGTGTGCGTGTCCTCCCGTGAGCGTGAATCTCAGCGGATTGTTCAAGCCATCAACACTCACGTGTACCTTCGTGCTGAATCCCCTGACTTCTTCCCAGAGTCTGCGACCATCCCCCCTTTATGCGGTGCACCCGCCTTACATGGATGCGCGTGCACTGGCGGTGCTGTGTATAATCAGATATTCCATATCTGGCTCAACATCGAAATGCAGGTGCATCTTCTCTCATATTCCTTGCTCGTTCCATCCGGCAAAGCGCCTGTGCACGCTGTACCACTTGCCGTATTCTGTCGGAAGCATCCTTCGGGGAGCGCCTGACCTGTTCATTCATGGAACCGTTTCTATGTGACTACTTCACGCCTGTTCAGACTTGACATAGACGTTGGTCGGCTTATTTCAGATAGCCGAGTATATTTGACTGTTGTTCCGGAGTTAGTTAACTACTGACCTGCTCTCAGCATGAACCAATTGTCAACATACCCTAGTTTCGGGTTAGTGCCTGCCATTCGATTTTTTTCTATCCTCGCTACTGGATATTGGAATTATAAACGGAAGGCACCGGCCTCTCTATAAAGCTCTTCTTTGCGGGCGTTCAACGGTTCCTCAACCATCACTCACCTCCGCTTGGGGACTTTGCGATGTGATTCCTAAGAGAATATATTCCAGCTGTGCGATTGCGTTTAGTAGATATTTACCGATCCTTGATCTCGATAAGGGAAGGGACATTCGCAATCTGAAATCCGCAACTTTCTATTCCATAATCTGTTGCCTAGTGATATAATTCAGCATCATGGATAAACAATTCGAAGCAACTTGCACAGTCATTCATTCTGACAGCCTTGAAGTCGAGGTGGCGTCGGGCAGCATGACTCGATTGGCGGGAGTGTCTAAAGCGCTCGCCGGTACTGAAGGCATTCACCTTGCGATTGCGACGATACCGCCGGGGTGCGCTTCTAGTCCGCATTACCATGTGAACTGCGAGTCCGCGATCTATGTCGTTAGCGGAAATGGGCGTTTCCTGACGGGCAAGAATCTGGAGACGACGCTGGACATCGCAAAAGGCGACTTCATATATGTGCCGCCGGATTCGGTGCACCAGCCGGTCAACGACAGCGTGTCCGAGACAATGGAGCTGATTGTAGCGCGCAACGCACCGGTTGAAGTTGTTGTTGAGTTCGACCCAGCGACGGGCAAACCAGTCAATTAGCCATTCCATTCCATTCAACAGCATCAGTGGGCCATTAGCTCAGCCGGTTAGAGCGCAGTCCTGATAAGACTGAGGTCCGTGGTTCGAGTCCACGATGGCCCACCAAACTTGACGGTAGACAGAACCGTCTTCGATCTTTGGCTAGGCGGACTGTGACCCTAGCAAGCAGTAGGTCGCCCTTCAGTAGGAGTCCTAACGTGTGAGAGACGCGTTCTTTCGTGAACCGGGCTTGGGGTCGGTAGCAGAGGTCTTATGCACTGCTTAGAATGTAATTGACCCACTGACCGTCTTTCCAACTGGAGCGGATGCGCAGACATCCTCATCACCTACTTCGCCAAGGACGTGGCCCGCTGGCTGCAGAGGGAGGAATAATGGCGACCGTTAGAATGCTCTCATGGAACGTGAACGGCATTCGCGCCGCCCTCAAAAAGGGCTTTCTGGAGTGGATGGCAGAGGTGGAACCGGAAGTGCTATGCATCCAGGAGACCAAGGCCCACCCGGACCAGCTACCGGCCTCGCTGAAGGAGGTTGAGGGGTATCGGGCATACTTCGCCTCGGCGGAGCGCAAGGGCTACAGCGGCGTGGCCATCTACACAAAGCGGGAGCCGACGTCGGTGAAGGTGGGATTCGGCGTCGACGAATTCGACAGCGAGGGGCGGACTCTCGTCGCCGACTACGGGGACTTCCTGCTATACTCGGTGTATTTCCCGAACGGCAAGAGATCTAAGGATCGGCTGGACTACAAGATGCGCTTCTACGACGCTTTCCTGGAGCACATCGATGGGCAGACTGCATCGGGGCGCAACGTGGTCATCTGCGGCGACGTGAACACGGCGCACAGGGCCATCGACTTGGCGCGGCCCAAGCAGAATGAGAAGAAGTCCGGGTTCCTGGAGATCGAGCGGGAGTGGATCGACAAGCTGCTGGACCACGGGCACATGGACACCTTCCGCATGTTCAACAATGAGCCGGGCAACTACACATACTGGGACATGATCACCCGCGCCCGGGACCGCAACGTGGGTTGGCGCATCGACTACTTCTATGTGAGCAGCGCGCTGGCGGATAAGGTGACGGGCGCCTTCATCCTGCCGGAGGTCATGGGGAGCGACCACTGCCCGGTGGGCATAGACATTGAGGTGAGTGGCTAGCGATGGACAGAACAGTGCCCGTTGACTTCCGGCAACATGCCGCCTCCTCGGTGATGTAGGTGATGGTGTATTCCATCAGTCAACTAGACCCAACTCAAATCCAAACCTCCTAGCGAAAGGTTCGAAAATCGGTACGCATTGGCCCACCATTCTTCTTCCCCCCAACTTCCTCTGTTTTCCACCACTGCCCAAGCGATTGCTGTCCTGGACGCGGCCGGTAAGGTCGAAATGAACTCGTATCCACGCGCGGCGGAATCACCACACTTCCCTTCCTACAAAATCCTTCCTGCCAAATGGCAAATGCCGATGTCGTTTCCGCCTGAATGTGATGCATTTCAGATCGTAGCTCATACTAGCATCTCTTCGACATAAAGAGAGAATGGTAACGAAAATATACCCAATCCTGATTGCTGGATTCAGATTCCGCGCATAGAATAATAGAGCATGTCAATCTGCAGTAATGGCTCTAAACGCACATCAGGCACGGGGTTGAATGCCACTTCACGCGGCGCTGTGCTATCATGTGGGTGGTGTCAATTCTTGGACGCCACAACAGTTCGCCGCGCGCGAAGTTCGCTCCAACGCAGAGGTCAATCCTTAATGAAACTTCTAGTTCCACCGTCTGGCACTCGCAGCGTTCTCCTCCGTTTTTCCTTCCTATCTATTGCACTTATTGCCATTGCCGTTCTAGCGGCGTGCGGACGTCCCGGTCAGCCTGACGAAGAGCCTGCCGCAATGCCGGAACCGCCGTCGCAGGCAGGTCCACGGGAAATTACAGTCTCTGGCAATCTCGCATTCCCTAATACCGAATTACTGTCATTTGAATCGCCCGGTGTCGTAGGCGACATTATGGTGAACGAAGGCGATAGAGTGCAAGCAGGGCAAGAATTGGCTTCACTAGACACGCAGACTGTCTCGCAGCTTAGTGCGGCAGTTGCGGGCGCACAGTTGGCGGTAACATCCGCGGACAACAATCTCGCCGCCTTGCAACTTGAACCGAACATCCAAATGGCGAATGCCGAACTTGAAGTGGCTAGCGCTGAGGTTGCGCTGGATGAAGCGCGGGATGCACTGGAAAACCTAACGCAGCGGCCGGGCGTCAATATGGCGGGCGCGGAACTCGCAGTCGCGCAGGCGCAAGTTGCGCTCGACAACGCAGAAGAGCGTCTTGAAGACCTGCTTGAGCCGGAAGATCTAGCTGTTAGCAGCGCAGAGTCCAGAGTCGCCGCCGCGCGTGTCGAACTAGACGCAGCACAGGAAGCTTACGACGATATTGAAGATGGCGTCTTCCCCGACGATGTGGTACGAGACGCGCGCAACCGGATGAACTTCGCCATGACCGCTTTGGAAGCGGCAAATAGGAACAGGTCAGATGCATTGGCGGCGGCACAGAACTCACTGACGCAGGCAGAGGACGCAGAGTTTCAGGTGCGAGAGCGGTATCGCGCGGCGTTCAGATACTGGTTCGGCAGCGAGCTGACCGACGATGAACTGAAAATGACTGCCGACGAAGTGATTGAATCATGGGGTATTGACCTTGACGAGACTTTCAAGCGCTTCAACCCCGAATATGGCACGCTAGAACCCACACCGGACAACCCTGCCACGCGGTGGAACGAACTTACCGTTTGGGCGTGGATAAACCTGAGCCTGGACTTTTCGACAATCGTGCCGACTTGTTCGGACGACGATGTGCTTGGCGGCAGGCAAGTCTGCATCACGCGCGATCTACAGACCGCTTACGACGGCTACGATCAGGTCGTGGACGCGCTTGAAGCGGCGCGCAACAACGCCGCGACCATTGATGAGCAGACGGAAGACGCGGTGGCAGCCGCACAAGCCGCTTTAACGGACGCACAGGACGCCTTGGACGACGTGGAAGGCGGTCCTGATGCGAGCATCGTCGAGAACGCGGAGAAGCGATTACGGCTTGCGGAAGTTTCGCTGCGAGAAGCGGAAGACGACCTCGCCGAGCTGACTGTGGACATCGACCCGCTCAACATCCAATTGGCGCGCGCGGCGGTGAATCAAGCAGAAGTCGGATTGGAAGAGGCCGAGGATGCCATAGAGCGTGCTTCAGACGACGGCCTGGTGATTGCTGCGGCTGAACGGCGAGTCAATCTGGCAGAGGCAGCGCTCTCGGACGCGGAGTCTAACCTCGACACCGTGCGAGACCTTGTGGATAGGCAAATTGCGATTGCGGAAGCCGAACTCTCGGTAGCGCAGGCGAACTTCGACGACGCGCAGGAATCGCTTGCTGGCGCGATCATAACCTCGCCGCTGGATGGTGTGATAACCGTCATCAATGTCAAGCCTGACGAAGTAGTTGGCGAAGATTTGCCCGCGATAACGGTCGTCGCAAATGATGTGGTCGAGGTTCAAGGTGTCATTGACGCTGCTGGAAGACCGTATGTCAGCGAAGGCGCGAGCGCTGTCGTGAACATTGACAGCATAGGAGACACGGCGCTCGGCGGCAGTGTCAGCCACATTGGCAGCGAGGCGCGAACCGAACGTGGCGTGGTGTCGTATGCCGTGCGCATCCGCGTTGATGTGCCGGCAGGCGTTACCGTGCCGGTCTCGCTTAGCGCCGCATCGGCGGTTATCACCGGAAGTGGATCTGCGCTGAACATCGATAGCGCGAGCGATACCTTGCCGATGGTCAGAATCGCCGCGAACAACTAGCCGATAATCGATGTGCATAGCCAGTGAACCACAACGGAGCGAATCACTTCCAGAATGAATCTCCGCACAGCCCCACCAATTGAGAGACTGACAATCCCCGTACAGCGCTTCATGCATAATGAAGTGTCCGCCGGCATGATGCTGCTGATTGCCGCCATCGCCGCGCTTGCGCTCGCAAATTCGCCGCTAAAGGACGCGTTCGCACGGATGTGGGAAACGCACTTAATCATCGGTCTGTCTGACTTCCATTACGACATGTCGATCCATCACTGGATAAACGATGGCCTGATGGCGGTGTTCTTCTTCGTTATCGGGTTGGAAATCAAGCGGGCATTAGTGCTCGGCGAACTCGCGTCGGTGCGCCGCGCCGCTCTACCAATCGCAGCGGCACTCGGCGGCATGATTGTTCCCGCCACGATATACCTGATCCTCAACCCAAGTGGAGAAGCCGCACGAGGTTGGGGTGTGCCGATGGCGACCGACATCGCGTTCTCGCTTGGCGTATTGGCGTTGCTCGGATCTCGCGCTCCACTTTCGTTGAAGGTATTCCTGACGGCGTTCGCAGTCGTCGACGACATTGGCGCCATAATGGTCATCGCCATATTCTTCACTGATACGATAAACTGGATGAGCCTTGCCGTTGGCGTCGGGATGCTGCTGTTCATTGTCGCGCTGAACTCTATCGGCGTGCGCAATACGCTGGTGTACGCGCTGCTGAGTGTGGTGATATGGGTGTCGTTCTTTGAGTCCGGAATTCACGCGACAGTGTCCGGCGTGCTGATAGCCATGACGATACCGATGACTGTGCGCATGAATTCGGCGGATTTCGTGGCGCGTGGCAGACGGCTGCTGGTCATATTCGAGAGGGATGCGCCTGAAGCCTTGAGACGAGGCGACTTCGCGCTGACCACGGTGCAGCAACGCGGAGCGCTCCAAGAACTTGAAGAGGCATCGAAAGAAGTTGAATCGCCACTGCAGCGCCTCGAGCACCTGCTCCATCCATGGGTGGCGTTCGTCATCATGCCCGTCTTCGCGTTCGCGAACGCAGGCGTGACGCTCGACGGGGACATCGGCATGGCATTCTCATCGCCGCTAACCATCGGCATAATTCTGGGGCTGCTGATTGGTAAGCCGCTGGGCATCGTCTTGTTCGCGTGGATTGCCGTCAAGGCTGGGTTAGCTGCGCTGCCACATTACGTTAGCTGGGTGCAGATTACGGGTGTAGGTCTGCTAGGCGGCATCGGATTCACGATGGCGATTTTCATCAGCAGTCTGGCGTTCAGCGATGCAGGGTTGGTTACGCAATCGAAGTTGGCGATATTCGTCGCGTCAATAATGACGGGAATCCTGGGATATGTCTTCCTGCGGTTCACGCGGCAAATAGAGAGTCGATTGGAGTAAGTGGCAATTGGATAAGCGACAACTCGGCAAAGGCGGTCCCGAAGTTTCTGCGATAGCCTTTGGCGCGTGGCCTATCGGCGGCGGACTTGGCAATGTACCGGAGCAGCAGGGCATTGCCGCCGTGGAAGCGGCGATCGAAGTCGGCATGACATTCATCGACACGGCGGAAGGATACCAAAGCAGCGAGACCGTCGTGGGCAAGGCGATTGCGGGCAGACGAGACGAAGTGTTTCTTGCGACGAAGCTGTCCGGCAGCGACCACTCCGCCGCGCACATGGCAAGGGCGTTTGAGAATAGTCTGCGCGCGCTCGGCACAGATTACATCGATCTGTATCAGATACACAGTCCGTCGCCCGCCTGGCCCATCGTCGAGACAATGGAGAACATGCTCGCGTTGCAAGTGACCGGCAAGGTTCGCTATATCGGCGTGTCGAACTTTTCGCCGGAGCAGACGGCGGAGGCGATGCAGTCCGGCACAATCCACAGCTCGCAGCCACGCTACAACCTGATGTGGCGCAATCTCGAAGACGATGTGCTGCCATATTGTCTGCAAAACGGAATCGGCGTAATACCGCACTCGGTGCTGTCCAAGGGTGTGCTTGGCGGCAAGCACAAGCCGGGCCATCGGTTCGCGCAAGACGACGAGCGCCGGCTGTTCAATTTCTTCCGCGGCGATGCGTTTGAGCAAGCGTATGCGGTGGCACAGCGCCTAGACGAATGGGCGCGCGACAACGGCAGGGACATCGTGCAGCTTGCAATCGCGTGGGTACTCGCGAATCCGGCAGTGTCGTCCGCGCTCGTGGGCGCAAAATCGCCGGAGCAGGTCCATCACAACGCGAAGGCGGCAGACTGGCACTTGACGCCCGCGGACTTGCAGGAAATTGAGACGCTGATGGGCGGATTCCGCATGCCTTGGGTCAAGGACGATGCATAGTCCGATGGCAAGGCAAGCAATCACTTTGCTTGCCCTATCCGAGCGTACTTCCGTCCTAACAATCCCTCTTGACGGGGGAGGGAGCTTTGAGTTTCGCCTATGCTTGTAAGAGATTTAGGCGAGTTCGATCTCATTGACAGGCTCGCGGCGGCGATTGCCGAAGACAACGAACATCGCATACGCGAACTTGGCGCAACGGGATTCGAGGCACTGCGTTCCATCGGCGATGACGCGGCGGCTTGGCGTCACCCTGCGGGCGTAACCGTCTTCACCACAGACACGATGGTCGAAGGCGTGCATTTTGACCTGCGCTATACCGGGTGGCGCGATCTCGGTTGGAAGTGCCTTGCAACCAACATCAGCGACATCGCGGCGATGGGCTGCGTTCCGTCCTGCGCCACAATAACGCTGGGGCTGCGCGGCGATATTCCAGTCGGTGGCTTGCTTGAGATGTATCGCGGCATGATGGATTTGACCGCGATATGCGGCGGTGCCGTAGTTGGCGGCGACATTGTTAAGTCTCCGGCGTTCTTCATATCAGTCGCGCTTGAAGGCGTCTCGCAGTCCGGCGATGCAAAAGAACTGCTGCTGCGAGATAATGCCAAGCCCGGCGACCATATTGCGGTAACCGGCATGCTTGGCGCGTCCGCAGCCGGTCTCAAACTGCTTACGGAAGGCGCGGACCCGGCAGGTCTCGCAACCTACGCTTATTTGACGGCGGCACACAATCGGCCAATGCCGCGAGTTGCCGAGAGTATTGCGCTCACAGGGCTTGGCGTTCGCTGTGCGATGGATATTAGCGACGGTCTCGTCGACGACCTGGGCAAGCTTTGCCGTGCAAGTGGTGTTGGCGCGCAAGTCCACGCATCGCGCATCCCTGCCGACGAACGCCTAATATCTACTTTTCCCGCAAGTTGGCTAGATCTCGCGCTCGGCGGCGGGGAAGATTACGAACTGCTGGTAGCCGCACCAGCCGATGTGATGCGGGATGCCTTACAATCGATGGACACGCCGCTAACGGTTATCGGCGAAGTCGTGGAAAGAGGGCAGGGGATAATGGTGCTCGACGACAACGGGCAGCCGATGCAAGTGCATTCGGGCGGCTGGGACCACTTCCGCGTCGAGTAACAATCATTAGCCTACGCGGATACATGGCAATGAAAAAACCTTCCCCGAATGCAAGGAAGGCTGGCTGCGGCGGGCGGCCATTCGAGACTAACCGCACACCGCAGATCGCTATACAAGCCAACTATAAGCCCACTATGACAGCCGGGCTTAGGCGATAACCGCCGCTAGATCGCGACTTCTTCGGGTTCGAGCTTGCCGGGGAACTCGCCGGAGAATAGGTCGCTGTCTTCGGGCCAGTGCTCTTCGGACATCTCGTAATAGACCTCAATCTCGTTGCCGTCCGGGTCGAAGAGATAAACGCCGAGCGAGATTCCGTGGTCGCCGATGCCGCCGATATTCACGTCCTTCGCCTTCATGTGGGCGTAGAGTTCCTGCAGGTCTTCGAGCGACTCCATTTCCCACGCGAAGTGGTATAAGCCAACGCGCGACTCTTCCGGTCCGGGCGCATCCGGCCCCACGCTCACCAGCGCGAGTTCGTGCGACGAGCCTTCCTTCGCGCTCATAAATATCATGCTGCCGGGGCGCTTGTTCGTCGTGTGCAAGCCTAGTACCTCCGAGTACCACTGCTCGGATGCCTCTAGGTCGCGCACACGCAGCACCAAGTGTCCTAGCTGCTTTGGCTTTGCCATGACTTACCTCCCCGTATAGTTGATGCTCAATTGTACAAGTATAGCCGAATATCCGCGCTTCATCAAACGCACCTGCCCAACAGCACAGTACCCCGAAAGGAGGGTAAGGACAAGTGGGCTGCAACTAGCGGTTCACTCAGGCTTTTTGAATAGCACAACATTCTCACGCGGGTAGTGTGCGTCCCAGCCTTGCCACGCCGCCACCCAGCTCATAGTTTCGCGGCTGAAGAAGTTTACGTGCGTTGGATCGCGATGGTAGTACCACGATGGGAAGTCGTCCCAGCTATCAAGCATGCCTGTCATCACGCCAAGCCATCCGCCGGGACGCAGCAGAACGTCGAATCGCTGCAACTCCGTGCGTGGATCGGTGAAGTGCTCAACCGTTTCGGTGCAGGTGATGAAGTCGTAAGAACGATTCAGAACAGCCGTGTCCGGGTAGAAGAATATGTCATAGGCATGCGCATCGAACCCATCTTCAAGTATCATATGTTGCAGCGCGGGTCCGGGTCCGCTGCCGTAGTCGAGCCCGCAATCGCCGGTGTTCAAGTGCGGGCGGAGCGCGTAGTACATCCTGCCGAGGAACTCGCGGTAAGCTGGGTCGTCCACTTCGTTGTTGTGTTGCAGGTAACGCGCCTTCTGCGAGGCAGAGTCTATGATTTGCGCGCGCGGCACGAAAACCATATCGCACTCGCCGCAGTGCAGAAAATGCCTGAATCCGGATCCCTTTCCGCCATTATGCAACAAAGTGGCGTCGATTGCGGCACATAGCGGACACGGCTCCCAGGGCGTCACGGGCGGCTATCCTGAAACCTTGGCATATTTGCCCACAGCAGTAGCCTGCTCCAATTCGCCATCGAATTGGCGATAGAGGCTGCCGCCATCCCGCGCAATCGCGGCGACCCAGTCAGGCACGCCGATTCCGTCTCTCTTCATTCTTGCGACAGTTTTCTCTACGCCGAGAGCGTCCCATGTCTCGAATGGGCCTAGTTCCCAGTTGAAGCCCCAGCGCATCGCCCGGTCTATATTCGCGATGTCGTCGGCGACCTCGCCCAGCATAGCGGCAGAATACGCGAGCAGACTCGACAGCGCTCGCCATGCGAACTCTGCGGCAGTGCTGTCTGTTGCCACTAGCGCGCGCAGGCGTTCGCCGGTATCCTCAATCGCGCTTATGTTGGACAGCGATTCTCGCATGCGACCGGTCCGGTCTTGGTATTGCAGAGTGCTCGTGTTTAGCGCCAATATGCGCGACTGTCCGCCTTGCCTTTCACGCTTGTAGAATCCCTGACCGGACTTGTTGCCAAGCCAGCCATTCTCCCGCATATCGCGCAGATATTGCGGCGCGGCGTACGCCTGCACTTCGTCTTGCGAGGCGACAGCGGAGCGAGTGTTGTCGCAGATGTCGAGCAGAATGTCCACGCCAACGAGGTCGATGGTGCGGTATGTGGCGCTATTCGACCGACCCATCAAGGGACCAGACACCGCGTCCGCCTCGTCAGGTGTGAGGCCAAGTTCGTCTGCCGCCCGCATCACGGAGAGGAAGTAGTGGCAGCCGATGCGGTTCGTAATGAAGCCGGGAACATCGCGCGCAATCACTACGCCCTTGTGCAGCACATCTCCCCCGAATTGGCGTATCGTGGTGATGGCGCTGCAATCCGTGTCGGAAGTGGGGATGAGTTCGAGCAGGTGCAGGTATCGCGGCGGATTGAAGAAATGCGTGCCTAGAAATCGTCCGCGCATCTCTGCAGGCAATGCCTGAGCGATCTGCGCTATCGGTATTCCGGACGTGTTCGTGCTGAGGATGACGTCCGGGCGGGCGCAATTTGCGACTCTGCTCCAAAGGGCGCTTTTCGGTTCTGCGCGCTCCACGATTGCTTCCACTACCCAGTCCGCGTCAGCTAATCTTTGCAGGTCTTCGTCGAACGAACCGGCGTGTATGAGTTCCAACATTGCAGGGTCGTCGATGACCTTCGGACGCATCGTTAGCAGGCGCTGCTTTGCGTCTTCTACCATTGGGGCGCTCATGTCCAGCAGGTCGCATTTTATGCCTTGCGCCGCGACGAGCGCTGCAATCTGCGCGCCCATCGTACCCGCGCCAAGAACGGCGACGCGGCGGATGTCTGATTGCGTGGAAGGTGTCGCGTTCGTATCAATCACGTCAGGCATTGTTAAGTATTTCTGCATTTGGGTTAGCCGGTTTCGTCAATAGTCTTGTGCCACGCCGTTCTGTAGTACGGAAAGGGTTATACGCGCGCTCAAAGTTATCAGGCGGCGTCTGTGTGGTCAATTGTTGCTAATGCTGACGTCTGTGAAATAGGTTGAATACTTGCTACTAAATGCAATTTCCATTGATTGCATTTAACATTTATGTTACAATCAACTATGGTTGTTCTGGAGATAGTGACTGGTGATTCCTGAAGAATTTCGGACACCCCGGTTATATTCAGTGGGCAACGATTTTTCTTTTAAGGAGATCACATTGGTCTTTCAGGATAGGACTCTAGTTTGTTCGGACTGCGGCGACGACTTCATTTTTTCGATAGACGACCAGCAGTACCATCTGGAGAAGGGATACACCAACGAGCCTAAGCGTTGCGTGAGTTGCCGCCGCGCCCGCCGCGCGTCGTTTAACCGAGGCGGCGGTGGCTATGGTAGCGGTGGCGGCTATGGCGGCGGCGGTGGATTCGGCGGCGGCGGTGGCGGCGGCAGTCGCCAGAGGTTCACCATCACCTGCGCAGCGTGCGGCAAGGAGGATGAAGTTCCGTTCAGGCCGACCGGCGCTCGCCCGGTGTATTGCTACGACTGCTTCAGGTCCGGCTCCCGCAACTAGGCATCGGCACAACAAGTTGCCAACAGCATTTCGCTAGGCAATCCATAGACAATCGAAACGCCGCTCACCGAATTCAAGTGAGCGGCGTTCTGCGTCTGTCGTTTATTTCGTTTGATTTGCGAGAAAGTATGAGGGAATGGCTAATTCCTGCGATGCAGAACATCTCCAACCCAGCCCTCCCACGTCAAGGAGGAAGGCACGAATGGAAAGGTAGGCAAACCTTTCTTTCCCGATATTACATGCACTACTGCAACTCGGTGAAGATTGGCATGAGTCTCGTCCTGGCTTCCGCCATTTCCTCTGTATCATCTGCCTGGTAGATGGGATAATTTTCGTCCAAGTCTGTCCACATGTTGTGCATTTCGCCAGTCTCGTAGAGCTTCCAATGGTCGTCGCGGACGAAGCGGATGCGGCGCGCGGCGACGCTTGATCGGGCGTTCATTGGCTCGAAGTGGAAGAACATCCACTCGCGCGGATCGCCCTTATGTCCCGTCAGCTGCTGATAGAACGACTTGCCGTCAATGAAGTAATCATCAGGAAACTCTAAGCCCGCTGCTTCCATCATCGTAGGCAAGTAGTCCGTTGCCTCTACCATGTCCCTGTTAACCGAGCCTGCGGGAATCGTGCCGGGCTGGCGGCAGATGAGCGGTACGTGCGTGCCACGATCGTTCGTCTTGCCCTTGCCGCCGCAAATCTCGTTGTGCTCGAACACCATGGAGCACACATCGTCAGGAGTGCCGTTGTCGCCCAGATAAATCACTAGCGTGTTTTCGCTGAGTCCCTGCTCGTCTAGGTAGTCCAGCAGCCGCCCTATGACCTTGTCGTGGTACTCTACCATGTCCTTGTAGAAGCGAGGGTCGTCGTCCCACGAGCCGTCTTCGATTTCTGCCCAAGTCTTGCCGCCGAGTGTCCGGTTGGACGGCGGGTCGAAATCGTCCCATTCCGGGCTGTCCGGCGTTGGTTCGTGGGGCTTGTGCGTCGCCGCCATTGGCCAGTAAGCGAAGAACGGCTTATCATCGTCCTTCTTGCGCCCGATGTAGTCGATGATGTAGTCGCAGAATATGTCCTCACCGTACTTGCCTTCGGTGTCATCGCGGTACTCGCCGTTTTCGTAGATAATCGGGTTCTTGTAGCGCGAACCCTTGTCCTCAGTGTGGTGCGCGTGCCAGACGGAAAACTCGTCGAATCCGGCGTCTTCGATCTGCTGACCCTTGTTGCGCATCTCGGGCGATTCGTCGGGCGGATTGTACGAGTACAACTGCCACTTGCCGGCGATGCAGGTGTTGTAGCCGGCGTCCGAGAATAGGTGTCCGAATGTTACCTCGTCGGGCTTAATCAGCCCGAAGCCGATGTAGTTGCGGAAGTTGTACTTGCCCGTCATAAGAGCTAGACGGGAAGGCGTGCAAAGCGGCATCACGTGTGCCTCCGTGAATCGCATGCCTTCCTCCACCATGCGGTCGAGACGCGGCGTGGCGTACGAAGTACCGCCGTTTGCGCCGATGACCTCATAGCCAAGGTCGTCGGACATTATCAGGATTATGTTGGGCTGCTTGTCTGTCATTTCTTACTCTCCGTATGTTGTGCTTGACGGGTGTCTTTCGATAATGGATGCCTGTTCTCAATCCTTGACTTGACGTACTCTCCAGTTCGTCATTGCCGGCACCGGATAACCTGCTCGCCGAAGTCTGCGATAAGGTCGCGCGCCGCCTGACGGTCAATCGCGGCGAGCGCCACGTTGTTGACGCCGATCGCCTCTAGGTCGTCTAACTTCTCGCATATTTCGTCCGCAGTGCCGGTCAGCGTGCGGCCGACCATTTCGGGCGAGACGAAGCGCTCTTCGCCGTCCTTCAGGTACACATAATGCCCTTCGTGGACATCGAGGTATCGCCTATCGTCCGGCGTGGGGGCAGGGCGGCTCTCGCCATATTCGCGGATGTACCGGTCGTATTCCTGCGCCAGTCCGGGATTGCTCATGCCGAGGTTCGAGCCCGGTCCAAAGTCGCGTTCCCACATCGCGTGGATGCCCGGAAGCAGCGTCGGTCCGACATTCCTGACAACGCGCTCGCTTGTCAGAGACTCTCCATCCCTAAAGACGCACGAGGTTGTGAGCACGGTAACATACGGCTTTGCGCCTTCGCCCCCGAACCGATCGAAATTGTTGCCGGTCGCTTCCGCCGCCGCTATCACGCGGGGCAGACCGTCGGGTACGGACGCGCTTCGCGCGGTCATAATCCAGCCGTCGGATATTTCGCCCGTTATCTTCTGCCCGCGCGGCCCATTTGCGGCGAGCATCACAGGTATGTGGTCTTCGATATTGAAAAATTCGTCGCGTCCGGAGTTGGACTTGGCGTGTATCAGCCGTATCCACCGCTCGCGGCTGCCTTCGCGCAGCAGCACATCCTCGCCGTTGAGCAATCCCTTGACCTGTCGCGCGTATTCCTCGAATGCGTCCATCGTCAGCGCGGGCAGACCCATCGTGTTCCTACCCGTGTAGCCGGTGCCAAGCCCGACGATGACCCTTCCGGGCGCGATCTTATTGATGGATGCCGCTGCCGCCGCGGTAACCGGCGCAAGCCTGTTGCTGGGAATCGCGACCAGCGTGCCCAGCTTGATGCGCGATGTAAACTGCGCAGCCAGCGCCATCGTCGCCCAAACATCCGAGTAGATGAGCTGGGAATCGAAGAACCAAGCGTGTGTGAATCCCGCGTCTTCCGCCGCCTTCACCTCACGCCAGGCGTCGATATACGACGGTATGCCTATTCCGTAATCCATCCGGTTCGATATGCCCCCAGTTTTCACACTGTAGTGTCGGACAGTCTTTGCCGACAGCACCCACATGCTACGGCCGAAGGCGAAAAGTGTCAACGGCGGTCTGCCGTTGCATTTTGAGGCGCAACGCAAGTCATTATGCCGGTGTGCTTATGAATCCATCGTGAGAGTATCGTTGTGCGCATATTGGATTGTATGGACAATTGAGCCAAGTGTTATGTTAGAGGGATGCCGAACACGAGACTTACCAATGCGATTAAGACTTCGCGGGTACAGCGGCGCACTGGGCTTGTATGTCTGCTGGGAGGACGCACAGCTGCGATTCTTCGATCCTGAATCGGCAATACCTACCCGTGCACGAAGAAGACTGGCAAGCGCGGGAGAACGAATTAGCCGGGCGGTTGGCAGCCGAAGCGCGCGCCGAAGAAGCGGAGAACCGCGCGGCGCAATTGGAAGCCGAGCCCCGCCGACTGCTCAGCGAATAGAGAATATCTACCCGTCGGTATCCGGCAAACTGGTTGCGTTATTCGCTGCGAGAGCATTGGTTAGGGCACTCTATTTGAGGTTCAGCTCCCTGTACCCACTTTCTGCAACTTCCGCGCAGCGGGTGCGGAAGGTCTGCATGGTGCCTGTGTATTGGACTACCCGGCGCTTCTCTCTGCCCTCTAGGTTGCGGTTTACGCCGGTCATCCATGAGTCTATTTGGCGCATCAGCAGGTCTTTGCCTTGCTCCACGACGTAATCGTACCAAGCTGCTTGCGATTCCAGGCTTGGCTCGGCGCGGGTGTAACCGCGCTCGGTCATGTGCCGTATGACGCCCGCTATCCACTCCGCGTTGTACTCGATGTTGCGCGGATTATTGCCCTGTATCGCGTGCGGTCCCATCACCATGAACATATTCGGGAAGTTGTGCGTCTGCATGCCCAAGAATGTCGCCAGCTGCTCGTACCACTGCTCCTTTAGGCTGCGACCGCCCACGCCGCGAATGTCTATCGCATTGTATGCGCCGAACACCGCGTCGAAACCCGTCGCGTATATGATGATGTCAAACTCATACGACCTGTCCGTCGTTGCGATGCCGTGCTCGGTGATACAGGCTATCGGCGTCTCGTTGATGTCGATGAGTTCGACATTCTCGCGGTTGTACGACTCGAAGTAGTGCGTCTCAAGCGGCACGCGCCGCGTTCCGAAGCCGTGGTCTTTGGGGATGAGCTTTTCCGCGACGACGGGATCGTTGACCCTGCCGCGTATCTTGTCCGCGATGAAATCGGATATTGCCTTGTTCGCCTTCACGTCGGTCAGGATGTCCTTGAAATTGCCCTGCCAGATGCCAAAACCGCGCCCGGCGTACAACTCTTCCCAAAACTCGTAGCGCTCTTTTTCCGGCACATCGAATGTGTTGCGCTGGTCGGCAGTGTGAACGAAGCCGGCGCGAGTCTGCGAGCATCGGTCGAACAGCTCGTCGTAGCCCGCGCGGATTTCGTCCATTTCGTCGGGCGGAATGCGCCCGTTGTTCAGCGGCGCGCACCAGTTCGGTCTGCGCTGGAATACCGTCAGATGCCCGACGCTCTGCGAAATTGTCTGAATCACTTGCACGCCGGACGCGCCGGTGCCGATTATCCCCACGCGCTTGCCGGCGTAGTCCACCGGCGAATGTGGCCAGCGCGAGGTGTGGAACGACTGCCCCTTGAATGAATCGATGCCGTCTATCTTGGGCATGACGGGATGCGACAGGTTGCCGAGGCCGGTTACCAGAAAGCGGCTCTTGTAGTGGCTGCCGTCAGCAATGCCGATGTCCCAGCAGCGCGCGTCATCGTCGTAGTGCGCGGACTCGATGGCGCTGGAAAACTGGATGTCTCGGCGCAGGTCGAACTTGTCAGCGACATGCTGCAAGTAGCGCAGAATCTCCGGCTGCCCCGCAAAGTGCTCCGACCAGTTCCATTCGTCCAGCAGCTCCTGAGAGAAAGAATAGGCGTAGGAGTAACTCTCCGAGTCGAAGCGCGCGCCAGGGTAGCGATTCCAGTACCATGTGCCGCCCACGCCCGTGCCCTTCTCGAACACGCGCACGCGCAAGCCCAACTCTCGCAGCCGGTACAGCAAGTACAAGCCCGAAATGCCCGCGCCTATCACAATCGCGTCAAAGTCGAGTTTCCCATCTGACATAATCATGCTGGGGATTGTACCACAACGCACATTAGACACAACGACGTATATTGCCCATCCGGTTCGTCCATCGGTCGTGCTTTGGAACGAGTAGTGTATAATGCGGCGCGCCGATGTGCCGGATTATTGGGGATGGACTATCGGGTCAATTTTGGAGAAGGATTTGAACGCAAAGAAACTCGTGGCAACCCTCACAGCATTGACATTTGCGCTGCTATTCGCGGCGATGGCAGGGCTGAATAATGCAAGCACGCAGTCGCCGGTCGATTATGACGCGGACGATGACGGGTTGATTGAGATAGAGTGGCTGGAGCAGCTGGACGCGGTGCGCTGGGACCTGGATGGGGATGGGTTTGCGGACGATGGCAATGCGGAGCGGTACGCGGCGGCGTTCCCGGATGCGGCGGAAGGGATGGGATGCTCGGAGGGCTGCCGGGGGTATGAGCTGGCGCGGGACCTGGATTTCAAGAGCGCGGGGAGCTACGCATCGGGCGCGGTGAACGAGAAGTGGACGAGAGGGAACGGGTGGTTGCCGATTGGAGTTAGCGATGATAGTGCGTTCCGCTCAGCATTCGAGGGTAATGGTCGCACTATTGCTAATTTGTACATCAATCGCAGGGGGGAGAACCAGCCACGGGTCGCCGGCATTTTCGGAATCAATGATGGTGTTATTCGACAATTAGGGACAGTTAATGCTGATGTGACGGGTGTGCATGGTGTCGGAGGCTTGGTCGGGATCAATAAACGCAGCATCACATTGAGTTACGCCACTGGCAGTGTGTCGGGCGAGAGGAATATCGGCGGCCTAGTTGGGTTTTCTGATGGCAACATCACACTGAGTTACGCTGCTGGCACGGTGTCGGGTGAGGGTGAACTAGGCGGGCTGGTCGGGGGCAATAACCGCAGCATCGCATACAGCTACGCTACTGGCAGCGTGGAAGGTGAGGATACTATCGGCGGGCTAGTCGGAGGCAATAATGGCAATTTGAGCAATATCATATCGAGTTATGCCACTGGCAGTGTGTCGGGTGAATCTAGTGTTGGCGGCCTGGTCGGCCAGCAATTCTATGGCAGCATCACATCGAGTTATGCTACTGGTAGCGTTTCAGGAGTATGGGGAATCGGCGGCCTAGTTGGGATTTCGGAACACGGCAGTAAAATTGCATTCAGTTACGCCACCGGCGACGTGTCGGTAAGTAACGCCGAGCAGAGCGAATTATCTGCAGGAGGCCTTGTTGGATACAATGAAGGCAGCATCGTGTCTAGTTATGCCACTGGTAGGGTTGTGGGAAGCCTGTCAATTGATGAAGAGGAATGGGGAGAGGTAACTGTATATCTCGGCGGGTTTGCTGGATACAATAGCGAAGATAGTAGCATCAAGTTCAGCTACGCCACAGGCGATGTGCGATTGACTGGCAATGGCGACAGCGTTCCCATCGGCGGATTTATAGCATCCAATGAAGGTAATGTAACTGGAAGCTATTGGCTCACGGAGCTGCCCGTGCGTTACGCAGGCGTGGGTGAAGGTAGCACAGATGGCGTCAGGGGGCTTACGACGCAGCAGTTGCAGCAGCCTACGGACTACACGGGCATCTATGCTGATTGGCTCATCGATATCGACAATGCCGATGAGGATTTCGACGATACGACGGGCGTTGATGATTTCTGGGACTTTGGGACATCCAGCGATTACCCTGCGTTGAAGAAGGACCTTGATGGTGACGGCGTGGCGACTTGGTGGGAGGGCGGCGGTCAGCATGGCAGGGCTGCGCCTACTCCAACGCCGAGGCCAACCGCCACAGCAACATTCACGCCAACCGCAACGGCTACTCATACGCCGACACCTACAATCACGCCTACACCAACTGACACGCCGATACCTACGGAAACGCCGACGCCGACTGCGACCGCGACGCAAACACCTACGGCTACGCCAACTGATACTCCGACTATGACGCCTACGCCTAAGGATACGCCCGTTCCGACGGCAACGGCTACTCATACGCCGATGCCTACGGACACGCCCGCGCCGACATCTACGCCTGAACCGACGGCAACGCTTGTGCCGCCTACGCAGACGCCGGTAATCATAGTGGTAACGGCGACACCGGAAGCTGATGCGAGTGCGCCGGCGAGTGGCGGGTGCAATTCGGTGGGGGCGGTGCCTGTGGGTACGGGAATGGCAAGCTTGTTGATGCTGCTTGCGCCGGTAGGTGTCGCCTTCGCGGCGCGGCGACGGTACTTGCGCGATTGTTGACGCATGCAAGACAACTGGTGCATACTTAGCCCGCTTCGCACGCGCTATCCTAGGTATCTCATCCGAGAGTGCCACATCCCCCTTAACGGAGTCCAGCTTTGGCAACAGCTCAATCAAATGACCACATCCGCTACGAACCGGAAGAAAGGTGCTCAATACTGACATCTTTCGTAGTGGGTATACAGGGTATTTTGCTCGTTCTGCCACCCGCGATTTCGATTGTCGTGGTTACAGTTCTTTCGGCGGGACAGGACGACGACTACCTGACATGGTCAATGTTCGCCGCCTTGATAATCGTGGCTATCGTCACCGCACTTCAGGCTTCGCGCATAGGACGCTTGGGCACCGGGCACATGGCAGTGACAGGAGTTACGCCTAATTACATAGCGTTGGCAGTGCTCGCGCTGGCAGAGGGCGGACCAGCGATGCTTGCAAGCCTGATGGTCGTTTCCGCGCTCTTCTTCTTCGCGGTGGCTACCTGGCTGCCGCAGTTGAGGCGTGTTGTGACTCCAACAGTGTCAGGCACCGTATTGATGCTAATAGCCGTCTCGGTGCTGCCATTCTGCCTCGACCGATTCGACGAAGTTCCCACGGGCGCGCCGTCATTTGCCGGTCCTCTGGTAGCCGTTGTTACACTTCTCGTCGCGACAGGTTTAGTTCTGCGCGCACCGCGCCAACTGCGACCGTGGTCAATGCTAATCGGGTTCGTTTCAGGCTGCATCATGGCGGCCATACTGGGAGTCTACGACCTTGAGCGGCTGTACTCAGCACCTTGGATTGGCATTCCTGAGACCGGCATTCAAGGATTGGATCTTCGGCTGGGCGCAGGATTCTGGACGCTCCTGCCAATGTTTCTGATCGTAACTCTGGTGCAGGCTATCAAGGGGGTCGGCGACAATGTCGTGATTCAGCGGACGGCGCGGCGAAGTCTGAGATCTACTGATTTTCGACTGCTGCAGGGATCGATATACGCTAACGGCATTGGCATATTCTTGTCAGGGATTGCGGGTACGCCTCCCACGTCGTCATACTCGTCCTTCACCGCATCGCTTGTCAATATCACGGGAGTGGCGTCTCGCTACGTCGGATACGCCATAGCGATCATACTCATTGGACTGGCGCTGCTCCCAAAGTTGACGGGGGCGCTGCTGACGATACCGACCCCCGTAATGGGCGCTTTCCTGCTGGTTGCACTGGGCATTTTCTTTGTCGAAGGCTTACAGACCATAATGAGGGACGGCCTAAACCTAGAGAAGTCGATTGTAGTGGGTCTGTCATTTGCCGTGGGAGCGGGGCTGCTTCAGCGGAACATAATTGAGGAATTGCTGGGGCATCCCTGGGGGGCGCTGCTGGGAAACGGAATAACAGCGGGCGCGGCGACCGCAATCCTTCTCACTATATTCCTGAACCTGACGAGTCCGCGCCCGAGGCGCCTGGAAACCAGACTCGACCTTGCCAATCTGCCGGCGATCGATGAATTCGCGCGGGAGGTGGCAACAGAAATGAGCTGGAGTGAGGAATCGACACAGCGGCTCCGCTCAGCGTCTGAGGAGGCGCTGTCCAGCCTGCTGCAACCTGGAAACGAACACCTTTCGGCTGGCAGAACCGACAACATCCCACGCCTTGTCATCATAGCCCGACAGGACGGTCGGACCGTCGATCTGGAATTTGTCTCCGTGCTTGTGGATGGCGAAAACCTGGGAGACCGCCTCGCTTACCTAGACGATGAGGAAGAGACAATTGACGACAGGGAAATTTCATTCCGCCTGTTAAGGCACTACGCGTCATCGGTGCGCCACCAGAAATATTATGGCATGGACATCGTGACCGTGCGGGTCGATGCGTAGTGACCGCAGTCCACGGTGGGTTTCCGTCGAACGGTGGAAGCGGAAAATGCCGGCTCAGGACGAGATTATCGGCTCGATGAATTCAAGCATCAGTTCCACGCACTGCTCCGGCTGTTCCAACTGCAAAAAGTGCGTGGAATCAGGCAGGAAGTCGTATCCAACCGTGAAGACATCGCTGAGATCCAGAGTCGGTAGGTATGAGAATGGCAATGTCGGATCGGCGCCAATTACCTTTGTTGGGCTGACCTGCGAAGCGAAGTCCACGAGAACCGCGAACGCGCCCGCGTACTCAATTATCTGTGCTTCGTATGCGGGCGGGCAACACAGTTCATAGAGCTTTTCGAGACTGTTTTCCTTCAGGGTTGTCATGGAAAAGAGGTCGTGGCCTCCCGGCACTATGAGTTCAAAAATCGGGAAGAACGAGAGTAGGAATGCGAAGTCTTCCCTGTTCTTAAATCGCGCCATCCTCCCGCGAGAGGTGGAGGACAACTGCTTGGCGGCCTCTTCAAATTCCCTGTGGCTGCGACCAGGCTTGCAGAGTGGTGGATCGAACAGCACACGCGCGGCAAAATCGCTACCATTCCGGGGAGACAGAAGAGTAACCAGAGCCGAAACAGAGTGATAAATGCCTATCTTCGGCTTGTCACCATACTCAATGTCAATAGCCTCCAAGACCTTATCGTGGTCCTGAACCAGAGTAGGAATGTTGTGACTCTGCAACGAAGTGACTGCGTTCCAGCCATGGTTTCGGAGATCATAGACTATGATATCGAAGTCATTCCGCAGAAGTGACCAGAAAGGGTAATAGAGATCGATCGCCAGACCGTTGCCGTGACTGAGGACGAGTCGGGGACCGTCCGGGTTACCGTGCCGCCGCAAGGTAATTGTGGTCTCGTCGTCAACCTGCACGTCATACGTTGAAAGCGGCTCGGGAACCTTCCATCCGATCGCTGAGGTCATCGTCGCATCCTTAAATCTTTTGATCAGACCCTATTCACTGGCAGTATCATATATCAACTGCCTAAGAATCACACAGCAAAGGCGAGAGCGGCGGCGAATTCCTCGTTGCCAATATCTACTACGCGCCACCTCACCGACGGTACCTGAGGAAACCAGAACGTGCCGACAGTCTCACCGCGGCGTATCTCCTCAGGTGCCTCAAACGCCGCGGGATCCAATGAAAGACCGGTCCCAAGCGCCTTGATTAGCGCCTCCTTGACTGTCCAGAGCTTGAAGAAAAGCCGGAACTCACCTCGTACCCGCTCCAATTTCAGTTCAGACTGCTCGTTGGGACCAAATGCAGCCTCGATCAGCCTGTCGAAGTCACGTCTTGTCGCAAGCTCTTCGACGTCCACGCCCAACTGCCCGCCAGGCGCGACCGCAATTAGCCCATGACTACCGCTGTGGCTCACATTGAAACTGATCTGCGCCCGAATAGCGTCCACCAGGGCAAAAGGCTTACCGTAACGGTGTTCGCCAAACGTCAGCCGCTCGTTATCGCAGCCTAGGTTGCCACAGAGTATGGCGCGGAGCGCCCCACGGCATAGCACAAACCTTCGGCGCGCACTTAAGTGCACATAATTGCACGAATCTTCCAGTTCATTTTCATGGAGCCACAAAAGCGCTGACGCCTCATGTTGAGCATGAGGCGTCAGATCAATATGTAATACCGTTACGTTGCCAATTGTTCGGAAGAGACTCCACCAGCAATGCGTTGCGGAATCAGTCATTCTGCGTTGTTCAGTTCCGCATACGCGGCGCTAAGCAGCATTCGAGTCAAGGTAGTCTATCAACTGCCCGATGGTCTGGAGTTCGGTGCAGTGTTCAGCCGAGAACCTGATGCCAAATTCGTCCTGAATAACCCGGGCGAACGACACTATGTCCATCGAAGACACCCCAGCGTCCGTAAGGCTGGAACCGAGGTCCATCGACGCGTCCACAGGCTTACCGTCCACTTCCAGATTGTCGGCTATTAGCTTCCTTACCCTATCTTCAATTGATGCCATCTGTTCAAGCCTCCTATGCTCAATAGTTTATCAAGACAACCAATAAGGTATCACTGTACCTTCACTCTTGTCCATACATTAGGCACAAATATTAATGGCCCTATATCCAATGGTGCCTACGCTGGAACGGATATGTCGGCAAAGAGACCCGACGGCGGGACTCACCAGCAAACAACCCTGAGAATGAAATATCCAATCCCGACTCGTACGCCGCCGCCGCCGCTCTCACAAATGCATCATCGAATTCCAGCGACTGTCCATCTGCGGATGTCCTCGCAGCAGTGGAAATCATAGTCGGCACTCCGGCAGACTCAGGCCAGTAGCCGCTAATCGTCCGTCCCTGAATCGGCTCATGTCCGACTTCCAGCACTAGGTTCACCCCTAGTTCCGCGAGCGTGGAGGCACAGACGTCAAGCGCGGCGGACTCACGTGCCTGCCTGCGCCAGTATTCCCAGTCAGGCAGCACGCTGGAATCGATCACCTGTCCCGTAACCCCGCTGATCATTGTCAGCGAAGGAGACGCGACCGAAATGTCGTTGAAAGCCACCTCCAGTCCCATCAAGGACTGGTTCGGGTCAACCCCGGGCAGCACCGCCATCAGCGTGCTGCGAGCGAGAGTGAACCGCAGGCCGTCTTCCAGGCTGAACACGCCCGCCGCCTGTGCCGCGGCGATTTCGCCTGTGCCATGACCCAGAACCGAATTCGGACGAATTCCGATGCTTGCCCAGAGGGCGGTAAGCGCGCATTCCAGCGAGTAGAGCGCAGGCTGCGCCCACGCCGCGTCGCTCAAGTCGCCCGCGCCTCCTGGACTGCCGAACATCACGTCGAGCAGCGAACTGCCCCGCTCGGCACGCACAACGGCATCGCATCT
Organism: Chloroflexota bacterium; assembly: GCA_009840355.1. NCBI lineage: Bacteria > Bacillati > Chloroflexota > Chloroflexota bacterium. The sequence continues at coordinate 19,981 of VXNZ01000019.1, read as the reverse complement.
GTCCAGCACAGCGCGCACGACCGGTTCGCTGTCGTAAAGCGCCCTGCCCATGCCAACCCACTGGCTGCCGTCGCCTGCGTACAGGAAGGCAACCCTCGCCACAGGCTGCGGTTCAGCGCCGTCGGATGCGCCGTTCGTTTCGACGATTCCGGCAAGGCCTTCCCTCATTGACTCGGCGTCGCTGAAAACCACCCCCGCGCGATAGTCGAAGTGGCTGCGTCCTACGCTCGCCATCCATGCCGCATCCGCAAGGGATTGCGGTGTCAGTGCTGCCGGTGTCGAACCGTTGTCGTGCTCGTCAAGCCAGGACATGTACTGTCCGGCCAGGTCCCGCAGAGCGCCGTCCGACTTGCCGGACAATGGCAGGAAGCGTGCGACGCGCTCTTCCAGTCCGTCCATAGATACGGGCCTGTCCGCCACCTGCTCAGGAAGGGAGACCGGCACCTGCTTTTCAGAACCCACGAAAGACTGCGCTCCGTGCTCTGATGTTCCGTTGGCTGTCGAGTTGCCGTAGCCCTCCAGCACAACATGTGCATTCGTGCCCGAAATGCCGAACGCGCTCACAGCTGCGCGCGGCGGTCTATCGGCGTGTCTGGGCCAGTCGGTCTGCTCGGAAGTTATCCGCACGGGCATCGAAGCCCACTCTATCTGCGGATTCGGGTTATCGAAGTGCAGATGCTTGGGAATGACGCCCTGCTTCATGGCGAGCACAGTCTTGATAACGCCTGCGACTCCCGCCGCAGCTTCCAGATGTCCGATGTTGGACTTCACCGTCCCCATCAGCAGAGGTCGTTCCGCTTCACGGTCCTTGCCGTACACCGAGCCTATGGCATGCGCTTCAATTGCATCGCCCAGCTGCGAGCCTGTGGCATGCGCTTCGAGATAGTCAACATCGGCTCCTGAGAAGCCCGCCTGTGCAAGAGCGGCTTCCATGACGCGCTCCTGCGCCTGGCCGTTGGGAACGGTCAATCCCGCGCTCACTCCGTTCTGGTTGACGGCGGAGCCTCTGATGACGCCCCATATCCGGTCTCCGTCCGCCTCCGCATCGCTCAGACGCTTCAGCACTATCACGCCGCACCCTTCGCCGCGCACGTAGCCGTCTGCGGACGCATCGAAGGGGCTGCACTGCCCGCTCTTGGATAGAATGCCCAACTCCGTCATGAAGTCCGAGACGGAAGGCGAGAGCACGACATGGACGCCTCCGGCAAGGGCAAGATCGACTTCCCCGCGCTGCAAGCCGGATACGGCCTGATGCACTGCTGCAAGCGCCGAAGCGCACGCCATATCGATTGCCATCGCGGGGCCTTCCAGACCAAGAGCGAATGCTATCCGCCCTGCCGCTACGCTCGCGTTTGTCCCAAGGTAATTTCCTGACTTGCCGCTGCTTTCTATCACATCGCGGTATTCGCTGCCGCCGATTCCGGCGTACACCCCGGTCTGGCTGCCTCGCAGTCCGTCAGGATCGATGCCCGCATCTTCAAGCGCCTCCCAGCTCGTTTCAAGCATCATCCGCTGCTGCGGGTCCATCATGCGAGCTTCCATCGGAGATATGCGAAAGAAGCGTGAGTCAAACCACTCGATGTCCTCAATGAATGCACCGCGCATATCAGGCGCAATCCCATTGCCCTGACGTCCGTCAGTAACCGCGTCAGTGCCGGATTCCAATAGCTGCCAATACTCTGACAGGTTCTTCGATTGCGGGAAGCGGCATGCCATACCAACGATCGCGATTCCGTCTTCGTCGTTGCTGGTCTGCTGAGGCTCTTCTGGAACTGCTGGCTCAGGTGCCGGCGGAGAATCGCCAAGTTGACCGAGTTCTTCGGCGAGATGACCCGCAAGGCTGGCAATGTCCGGGTAGTCGAAGACTACAGTATTGGATGCGGTGTACTCGCCGGCAAATGCGCGGTTCAGCCGATTCCGAAACTCCACTGCCATGAGTGAGTCCATGCCGAGGTCGAAGAACCCGACCGTCGGGGACGGTGCCGTTGACAGCCTCAACACTGCCTGCAACTCCTGCTGCAAGAAAGACACTAGCAGTTCTTCCTGCTCGCCCACGGGCGCAATCGTTACCCGCAATTGGGTCAGCAGGTCTTCCGACGATGCCGGGTCGGTTGCATCATCGGCCAGTGAGGACAGCATGTCCTCCAGCAACGCGGGACGGTCCTCGACCGCTTCCTCGAATACCGACCAGTCCATTGACATCACCACGGATGCAGTGGTGTCCTCACGCACCAGCCTTTCCAGTGCCCTGATACCCTGTTGTGGCGTAAACCAGCGTCCGCCGAGTGCGGCACGCCGTTCCTCAATCCGTTCCCGCTGCTCCGCGGCTTCGCCAATCTCTGACCACGCTCCCCACGCAATCGCCTGCCCCGGCAGGCCCAGCGCGCGCCGATGTCCGGCGAGCTGGTCTAGGAACGCATTGGCGGCGGCGTGGTTCGCCTGACCCGGATTGCCCATAACGCCGACCCTGCTTGAGAACAGGATGAACATATCCAGGTCGCGGTCCATTGTCGCGCGGTGCAGGTGCCACGCCCCCACAATCTTCGGGGATAGCACCTGCTCGAACCTTTCCCAGCTCTGATTTGTGAGCGCGGCGTCCGACAGCACGCCAACGCTGTGAATCACGCCGCCCAGTGGTGAATAGTTCGCGTCCATGCGCTCCAGCATCGCATCTATCGCCGCCGTGTCAGTCATGTCAGCCAGTTCGACCTCGACTTTGATGCCGCGGCCACGCAAAGCTTCGATGGCTACCTGCGCCTCCGGATCAGCGTCTCGGCGGCCGTTCAACACTATCGTGCCGGCACCGTGGTCTGCCAGCCATTCGGCAACCGCGATTCCTATGCCACCCAGACCGCCTGTGACGAGGTATGTGCGATCCTGCCGCACCTGTCCGTTCGTGATCGAGGGCGGGGTCAGCACAATCTTGCCGATGTGCCGCGCAGAGCGCATGAATGACAGGGCAGCGCCTGCCTCGGCGAGCGGCCACCTGCTGTGGATAATCGGCTTCAGTTTGCCCGTCGAAATGCCCGCCATAACTTCGCGCAGCACTTCCCCGACCCACTCCGGTTCGGTCTTTTTCAGTACATCCAGTTCGAGGATGTCGTACTTCACATCCGGACGCAGCTCTGCCATTTCTTCGTGGGTGAGGATGTCGCGTCTCGCAAGCTCCACGAATCGCCCGCCCTCAGCGAGGCAGGCCAGGCTGGCGTCGATGAATCCTTCACTCGTCAGGCTGTTAAGCACCACGTGGATACCCTCGCCGCCCGTGTCAGCAAGTATCTCCTCACCGAACTTGGTCTGTCTGCTGTCGTATATATGCTCGACGCTCAGTGAGCGCAAATATGCCTGCTTGGGTGCGCTCGCGGTAGCGAACACCTCAGCGCCCGCGGCCTGCGCCAGCTGAATTGCTGCCAGCCCCACGCCTCCCGATCCTGCGTGAATGAGCACGCGGTCGCCGGGTTCAAGACCGGAGTAATGGTATGAGAGCGCCGCCGACACGAACGCGCTGGGGATCGTGGCAAGGCTCGACACGGATATGCCGTCCAGCGCGGGCGCAACCAGTTCCGAGTGCGTGACCATTTCAGGCGCGAAAGCGCCAAAGCCCAGCCCAACTACGCGGTCGCCGATGGATACATTTGTCACATCCGAGCCAATATCGAGGACATAACCGCACAGCTCTCTACCTAGGTCTCCGTCTTCAATGAAGCCCAGCGAGCGGAACACGTCCCAGAAGTTCAGTCCTGTGGCTTCGACCGATACCAGAACTTCTCTCGGTTCCAGTGTGCGGATGGGAAGCGCCTTGATTTCCGGCTTGTCGAACACGCCATCCCGGTGCGGCGCAAGCACCCATTCCGAGTTCTCCGGCAGTGTCAGGCGCTCCGATGTGGTGTCCGGACGTACAAGGCGAGCAGCCATCCGGCGACCCAAGCGATACGCAATATGGTTCTCATGGTCCGGGTACATCAGGTCGTTCACGAGGCCTGATAGCGAATTGGCCACTATGGGATCGAGGTCTATCATTCGTGGTTGCAAATGGGGCGCTTCAAGCGTAACGACTTTTCCCAGCCCCCATAGCGTCGCGCCCGCCAACTCGCCCGTAAGCTCACGCTCCAGAACCTGCGCGCCACGCGTTATGAACCAGACGCCATTTTCCGGTATCACGTCAGAGTCAGACAGTCCTTGCACCATCGCAAGCGCCCTGGCGCCGACACGCTTCACATCCTCCGCGATCTCGCCAGTTGTAGCCTGCGCTCCATGACCTTGAAGGGCTTCCAGATACACCACGCCCTTGAACGGCGCGTCTTCGGGCAGTCCCTCAATCAGAGATTGCCACGACTCGCGGGCCTCGCCGCTGTCGCCAAGCACGACCGTTTGGTTCCGCGCTGCCATTGCCTCTACGAGTTCTTCAGCGAACCCGCCCTTGTCGCCCGCAAGAACCCACACGCCCGGCTGCTCCGTTACCTGAGCGGGCCCCTGCGCTACTATCACGCCCTTGTCCAGCATTTCGTGCGTGAACGAATCGTCAACGCCAAGTACCTCGACCTCCACAAATCCCACATCCCCTAGCGCCTGACGCCAGATTGCGGGAGTAGCTAGAGCGTGGTGCGGGCGGTAATCGTCAGCAAACCGCCACCAGCCGTCAAGCTGACCGAATGTGAGGTCCATCCAGCCCAGCCCGCGCAGGTTCTCCAGAGCGACCAGTTGACCGGACGGCGAGAGCAGGTCGCGGCAGTGCCCCAGCGTCTCCTGTAGATAGCGTGTCGCGTGCAACACATTCGAGGCGAGCACTATGTCGTATCCGTGCGCGTCGAAGCCCTGCGCGATTGGGTCTTTCTCGATGTCCAGAGTGCGGTACTCGATGCAGCCGTCCCCATCACCGAACCTTGCCTCAGCCTCCGCGAAGAAGCCTGCCGAGATGTCCGTGTACACGTAGTCGAACCGACCTTCCGGTAGTTCCGGCAGCACAGAAGCGGTCGCCGAACCCGTGCCGGCGCCAATCTCTACAATCCGCAATCTTCTGTCTTCAGGAAGTCGGGCGATAAGTTCACGCATTGCCTCCGCGAGCATGCGGTTCGCCGCGCGTGCGACCGGTGCTTTCAAGTACAGGTCTGCCGCCGTCGGTTCGCCGCTGCTGAACAGCAGTGTCAGCGGGTCTTCCTGACCACGAAGCACGTCCGCCAGCGCCGCGCCGGATCGCCTGAAAAGCCCTGTCTCGGTCAGGCCATGCGGATACTTCTCGACCATCTGCTTGTCGAACTCTTCTGGACTTTCCGTAAGTCCGGCCGGAAGCGGCTCGCCCTCGCCAACCAGCACCAGAAAGCCCTCATCCCTCTGCTCAAGCACCTCGGACTGGGCAAGCATTTCCAGCATCCTCAGAAAGAGGCGGTTGTGCTCAGGGTTGACATTCAGTTCTTCTCGCAGCTCATTGTGCTTGAATATATCGCCCGGTGTGCGCCGCCAACCGAGCTTCTCCAGCGTTCGGAGCGCGTAAGAACGCGACCACCACTCCATGTCCGCGAGCAGCTCGTTCCTGCCCTGCGGATCGACTCCTGCGCCGGTGAGATATTCGGGGAATAGTTCCGAACTATCAGCGACAACAGACGGTCGCGGGAAGAAATCGGCGGACATAAGCCCGGATTCAAGAGGGCGGTCTCGCCAGTCAATCTCGTAGAGTAGGTCGTCAACGCCCTCGAACGCCGAAAGCAGAGCGGCGCGCGTGGCGCGCTTCACCGTGTAGCCTGTAAATCCGCCGATGAGAACACCGCTCAGATCGTAAATCCGCATCTCCCCGCTCAGGACTTCAGGCTGCTCCTCCGATTCGGGGTCCGATGCCACGGATGACTCGCTCATGATTACGTGGCAGAGCAACTTGTCCGGCATCTGCCTCGTCAGCCAGAATCTTTCCCAGCCGAACGGCAGATATGTCGCCTCACCCGGCGCGCCCGTCATATTCCGCGCCACACCGACGACCTGGAAGCAGCCGTCCATCACCAGCGGATGCACATCAAGGTCGTTGCGCCCCGCCGCTTCCGGCAGAATCACTTCGCCCAGCGCCTCACCCGGCGCGGACCAGACATTCCCCAGCGTGCGGAAGAACGGCCCCAGGTTGATTCCCGTGTCAGCCTTTGCGCGGTAGTAGTCTGGCACATCCGCAGGCGAAAGCCGGGCCTTCAGCGCATCGAGGTCAACTCGCCCTCCGGCTTCCGGCGCCTGTGCCCCTGACGACACACGCCCTTCAATGTGCAGAATCCATTCGTTTTCAGCGCCCTTGCTGAATATCTGGACGCTGCTTGACGCGACCTGCTCGGAATCATCCAGTACGACCTGAACAGTCCTGCCCGGTTCATTCGAGCCGTCATCCGAATCACTCTCGGCGAAGACAAGCGGATTGTGCAGCTGAAAGTCTTCGACGACAATCGGGCCGCTTCCTTCGGCGAGCGTCGCAGAAGTCGCCATTGCCCCGTACAGCGCGCCCGGCGCTACCAGCCGCCCGAATACGCGGTGGTCGTTCAGCCATGCCGGGTCTGACGGGAACACTTCCGTCTCATACATAATCTCGCCACGAGCCGACTCGTGCCGCTCGCCCAGCAGCGGATGCCCCGCGCTCTGACGGCGCTGCCTTGTCTGCTCCGCCCAATAGCGTTCGCGCTGGAACGGGTAGCTCGGCAGCGAGATCCGGCGACGCTTCTCTCCCGCAAACAGCCCCTCGAAGGATATGTCCAGTCCCGCTTCGTATGCTGCGGCGACCGCGTCTATGAAACTGCTCTCCGGCTCCGGGGATGAACCGTCCCTCAGAGGTCGGCGCAGGCTGGCTAACGCCGGCGGCGGACCGGATGCGTCTTCGGATGGCCATGCAAGAGTCGCCATCGTGCCGAGAATGTCGTGCGGCCCAATCTCCACCACAACATCAACACCCTCTGCCGCCATTGCCCTTACGCCGCTGGCGAATGCAACTGCTTCACGGGCATGTCGCTTCCAGTATTCTACGTCCAGCGCCATGCCCGGCTCTACTGCACGCCCCGTCAGGTTGCTGACAACAGTCAGCGTGGGAGACTTAATTTCCAGACCGCTCAGCGCGTCTTCCAGTCCCCTCAGGATCGGATTGACCAGGGCGCTGTGGAACGCCTTGCTCGTGTTCAATCGCCGAGCGCGAATTTCAAGCGTCTCGAATCGCTCGACGATGGCTGCGATGTCCTCAACGGGCCCGCTGACCACCTGATGCGCACCGTTGTCTGCTGCAACGCTCAATCCAACGCCGTCAGACGCTGCGTTGTGCGCTTCAACCTCCGCCGCCACCTGCTCGGGCGGCGCGAATATGGCAGCCATAGTGCCGTATTCCATCTGCGACATCAGCGCGCCGCGCGCGGCGGCAAACCTCATTCCGTCTTCGAGGCTGAAAACGCCTGCGGCCTGCGCTGCGGCAATTTCGCCAACGCTATGCCCCAGCACCACACTTGGGCGCACGCCCACGCTCGACCAGAGCGCGGTCAGCGCGCACTCCAAAGTATAAAGTGCGGGCTGCTCCCAAGCCGTGTCGCCCAGATTTTCGTTCGCGCCGTTCCGCCCGAACATCACATCCAGCAGCGACACGCCCCTGACCTGCCTGAACACTTCCTCGCAGCGGTCCATCACCGCCCGCGCCACAGGCTCGCTCTCGTAAAGCGCCTGTCCCATCCCGACCCACTGGCTGCCCTGTCCAGTGTAGATGAATGCTACCTTGTTCGCCGTTTGGGGTTCAACGGTCGTGTCGGATTCGGCAAGATCACTCAGACATGCCCGCAGTGACGCAGCGTCTCGGAACACTGCCCCCGCGCGTCGCTCGAAGTGGCTGCGACCTACGCCCGCCGCCCATGACATGTCCGACAGCATCGGACCCGATGCGACGCCGTCGGAAGAGATATGGGCCTGCCGTTCATCGAGCCACGACAGATACCGCCTGGCGAGGTCTCGCAGCGCGCCGTCTGACTTGCCCGAAAGGGGCAGGAAACGTGTCCGGCGCTGCTCAAGCTCACCGTCCGGCGCTCGCAGGTCTGGTACAGATGCGGGCAATGAAACAGCGACCTTCTGCGCCGAGCCTGCAATCAAAATATCCTGTGAAGTCTCCGTCTCGGTGTCGGTGTACTCCTCCATCACAATGTGGGAGTTCGTGCCGGATATCCCAAAGCAGTTCACTCCTGCCACCCTGGGACGGTCGCCCCGGCGCTGCCAGTCAACGTGCTCCGTTGTCACTTTGAGCGGCAGATTGTCCCAGTCAACACGCGGGTTGGGGTCGTTGAAATGCAGCTGCTTCGGTATAATGCGGTGCTTCAATGCCAGCGCCGCCTTGATCAGTCCGGCGATTCCCGCGGCGGATTCAAGGTGCCCGATGTTCGTCTTCACTGAGCCGATAAGGAGCGGGTTGTCAGCCGTGCGTCCATTGCAATAGACCTCAGAAACGGCTTCAAGCTCTATCGGATCGCCAACCGCAGTTCCCGTTCCGTGCGCTTCGAGGAAATCCACATCCGACGGGCTTACGCCTGCGTCCGACAATGCTATTTCCATCACCTGTTTCAGCGCCGGAGGATTCGGTACGGTCAACCCAACGCTGTCCCCGCCGTGGTTGACGGCAGAACCCTTGATGACCGCCCATATTCGGTCGCCGTCGCGCTCAGCGTCGGACAGCCGCTTCAGTACGATGACTCCGCATCCCTCGCCCCGCACATACCCGTCGGCTGAGGCATCGAATGTCTTGCACTGCCCTTCAGGGGACAGCATCATTGCCTCCGCGCGAAGCTCGTAAATGCGGCCGTTCAGAATTGCCTGCACCCCGGCGGCGATGGCTAGGTCGGCTTTCCCCTGCTGAAGGTCCGACACCGCATCATTCACGGCTACGAGCGCAGAAGCGCAGGCGGCGTCCACCGCTTTCGCCGGCCCCATCAGACCCAGCACGAAAGAGACACGCCCTGCCGTGCCGTTAAGATTTGTGCCGCTGAGCGCGTACAGGCTTCCCGCAGCCTCCGTCGGGCGGCTCGTGTCCAGCACCAGCATACGGTACTCGTCGTTGCTGATTCCGGTGTACATGCCGGTGAGACTGTGCTTCAGCTTCAGCGGGTCGATTCCCGCGTCCTCAAGCGCCTCCCAGCTGGTTTCCAGCATCATGCGCTGCTGCGGGTCCAGCAATTCCGCCTCGACAGGCGAGATGCGGAAGAACGCCGCATCGAACATATCAATATCGTCCACGAAGGCGCCGTATCGGCAAGCCTCCAGTTGGACCGATGGGTCTCGGATTACATCTGCCAGCCTTCCAACGCCGGAGCCGGGGACTCCCTCTGTTACGGAGTTTCCGCCTTCTTCCAGTAGCTGCCAGAAGGCATCGAGGTTCTCCGCGCCAGGAAATCGGCACGCCATGCCCACAATCGCTATCGGTTCCCTGTTTCGTAACACGCCCTCTCTTCCGCCGGAAGATTCTGCAACTTTCTGACTTAAGGAGCTTGAGAAGTCATTCGGAGTGGTCATAAGCCCTTTCTTAAACTGAGACTTATCTTAATGCAATCTTGGATACAGAAGTGTAGCACGACATATTTGTTGGGTAAAGCATACATAGATAGCTGCAATCAATAATTCTAGCATCTACTTTGCACGCGAATCGCATTCCCTTAGGGCGCAGAAACAGCCACACGGAAGAACCTCACGTGGTGGCAGTAACCACGCAGAACGCGTGTGGCGGTATCAACGCAGGGTTCTCTTCCGGCGACGGTCCAAGATAGCCTTCCACAGCGGTCCGACCATCTGGAGCGTCCAGTCCGCCATGATCCACACAGTAGTCCAGGGTGCCAAGCACGGGACAGCAGATGTCGGGCTGTGGATTCCGCTGGGTCGCCATTCAAATTAGCGTCAACATCCAGTAGGCAGGCAATTCGACGACCGAACATTTCGCAGGCGTGTCTGACCATATCGTTCATGGCGATTCGCTGCGCTTCCATGATTGGTGGGAACCCATAGGCGGCGCCCTTCAACGAAAACACGGCGTTTCAGCCTGTTGGACGGTGTAGCTTCTACGCATCATTTACGTACATCTAGCAGATTTTTGGGCACATGATTCCGACAAATTATGCCTAGTCTTTGCTGGCACCGCATTTCTTCATTGAGTCGCGGCACCATCACATAGTCGCTCTAAAGCACTTTCCACCAGGGAACGGCAAGCGCATCCGGCGTCATCTAGTCGTCGAGCAACTTATGTCTCCTGATCGTGGACTTCGGTGCCATTCTATGCCGCAGACATGTCCCCCTTCAACCAGCAAGGATTCTCGACAGTCCAATCTAGTCACCCTTCTCCACGAACTTGGTTGCTTATGGTGTCCCATTGCAGGTAATCTCGCGCGTCAATGCAACCCTGCCGTCCGCGCGACTACTGCACCCCATGCATATACTCTTCCAACTCAGCCGACATCGCCGCGCCAAACTCGCGGTAGTCGCCACTGCTCGGATGCTTGAAGCCTAGTGTCGTGGCGTGGAGGAAGTGGCGGTTCAGCGCATTGTCTGCCTTGCCGTAGGTGGCGTCGCCAACCAGGGGGTAGCCTAGCGATGCGAAGTGGACGCGGATTTGGTGCGTGCGGCCAGTGGTGGGGCGGATTTCCACGAGCGAGTGTGAGGGGTAGTGGTGCAGGACGCGGTAGCGTGTGATTGCTTTTCGACCGCCGTCAACGACCGCCATGCGCTGGCGGTTCGCCGGTGAGCGGCCGATTGGCGCGTTGATTATCGCCTCGGAGGGCGTAACGCTGCCGTGCATGAGCGCGATGTACACCTTCGTAAACTCGCGCGCCTTCAGCTGGTCGCTCAGAGAACGGTGCGCGCGGTCGTTCTTCGCTACGACCATCAGCCCAGATGTGTCCTTGTCCAGACGGTGCACGATGCCCGGCCGCACCGTGCCGCCGATGCCCTGCAAGTCCGGGCAGTGCGCCAGTACCGCGTTGACGAGCGTGCCGTCCGGATGCCCCGGCGCAGGATGTACCGTCATGCCCGCCGGCTTGTCCACAACCAGAAGGTCGATGTCCTCATAGACGATTGTGAGCGGAATGTTCTGCGGGCGCAGAGAACTTTCCGCCGGCTGCGGTATCCTGAGCGAAACGGTCTGACCGCGCCTAATCTTCGTCGAAGGCTTGGCGGCGCTGCCGTCTAGCGTAACGCTGCCTCCGGAGATTAGCGCTTGTATTCTTGAGCGCGAAAGGGCAGGGCAGCGGGTGTCGAGAAACCTGTCGAGCCGCTCGCCGTCGGCGTCTGCGACGAATGTCTGCTCGCCGCTCACTTTGTTGTTCATTCGTCGGCGCGGCTGTTGACTTGCTGCGGCGTGGCGTTCTGTGAAGAATCAGATTCGGGGCGGCGATCGAAGAATAGCAGCACTATGATGAGCGTCGCCATGCCGACACAGATAGACGAGTCGGCGATGTTGAATATGGGCCACCAGCCTACATCGATGAAGTCGGTGACTGCACCGAATGCCACGCGGTCGAATAGATTGCCGAACGCACCACCGAGTTGCAGCCCTATGGCGAGGCGCAGTATCGGTCGCGGCATAGCGTACGCTCGGTAGAAATACACGAGAAAGCCGATTGCGATGATGGAGGCGAATATCAGGAACAGTGTCTGATTCGGGAGCAATCCGAACGCCGTACCCGTGTTCGCTCCGTGCGTGATGCGCACGAACCCATCGGAGGGCCAGGATTCGCCGAGCCTGAGTGTCCCCTTGATGGCGAATTTCGTCAGCTGATCAGCGACGAATATGACGACTATCGTTGCCAGCAATATCCAGTCGCGGTACCAGTGCGGCCGCCGCGCGGTGTTTTCGGCGCCCTGCGTGTGCGGATTCGTTTCTTCGAGTGTTGTGCGTTCTTCCATGTTTCTACTGTCTTGTGACTTGACGTGCTTGCGGCTAGTTTCATCTGCCAATGAGAAGGATAGCACACTGCGTTGTTAGCAGGCACGGAATTAGCCCGGAAGGTGGTCTTCAACACAGTCGCATGTGCCGCGTTCACACCATTAATCCAATCAGTCGCCCGATAATTTCTGAATGAATTGCGGTATCCGCAACCCGATCAGACGAGCCCCGTGCGCAACCATGTCCCTCGGAAGTAGTACCAGGTGAACGCTACGAGACGCAGCGCCATGCCGCCTACGATCGCCGCCGGGATTCCGAGATGCCCTAGCGCGCTGAAGTTTGCCAGAATGAAAGTCAGCGGAATCTCGAACGCCCACATCGTCGCGACAGTTATGACCATCGGCGCGAATGTGGAGCCGGATGTGTTGAACGCCTGCGTGAATATCTGCACCGGGCACATGAAGATGTAACCGATGGTGGCGATTACCAGCCACGTCGATGCAATGCCGATGAAGTCGGCGTCCGCATTGAAGAAGCCCGCGACCGGCTCCGGAAATATGAGCATCAGCGCGAGGAACGGCGCCGCCATCATTATGCCGAATATCATGCCCCAACGCACCGCGCTGCGCGCTCGGTCGATGATACCCGCTCCAAGATTCTGCCCGGCGAGCGCGCCTGCCGCCCGTCCCATGCCGCGGGAACTCTGGTTGATCACATTTTCCGCACGGCGCGCCAGTGCAAACGCCGCAAGCGCCACATCGCCGAACTGCGCCGCCACGCCCACGACAACGAGTTGCGACACCCCGCGCTGCATGTTCGTCACCGACGCAGGCACGCCTTGTCGGATGAGCGTCCATATCAGCGGAAAGTCCACGCGGAACTCGCGGAATCGCATACTAATTCGCGCTCTTCCTGAGCGGAGCGCCCAGTATGTCATGCCGACTCCGACCACCTCGGCGGCTAGTCGCGCGAACGCCGCGCCTGCGAGACCCATTGACGGCAGACCGAGCCATCCGAATATCAGTATGGGGCTGAGCACGATGTGAATAACGCGCGAGACCAGCGCCGCCTTGAGCGGTGTGATGCTGTCTCCGGACGCCTGCAACGCGCCACCGAATAGGCGATGGTAGCTGAGGCATGCCATCGCGACTAGCTGCACGCGCATATAGTCGGCGCCTTGCTCCACAGCCGCGTCGCTCATCCCGATGAGGTGCAACAGCGGCTCGGCGAGGAATATGCCTGCCGTAATCATCAGCAGCGCCAGCGCGGATGTGAGAGTGAACGACTGCGCAAGCACATGATTCGCCTGCGCGAATTGGCGTGCCCCCACCGAGCGTGCAATCATGGAGCGCATGCTCGAATCCAAGCCCATGCGCGCCATCATAATGGTGCTGAGATACGCTTGAGACGCGCCAAGTCCGGCGATTGCGTGGAAGCCGAGCCTGCCTGCCCAAACTAAGTCCGCGACCTGATCCACAACCCCGAGAAAGCCTTCTGCGACCTGTGGCCATCCCAAGTACCAGACATGCCCTCGGATGCTGCCCTTCGTCAGGTCGCGACGGGAGAGTGCCGCCTGCCTGCGAGTGCGGGGAGATGCGCCGCCGGATCGCCTCGCTCGTGTCGATGCGGCGGGTGTAGGTGTCTGCCGCGAATCCTGGGGCTGCGAATCGTCTTCCTGCATTGAGTCCTTTCGAGCTTGCTAGTGCGCGCCGCAGGCGTACAGGAGGCGCCGCGACGATGCGGTAAACGATAGGGAATGCGCGGGCGCAAGTCAAATGAGATAGTAAACAGCCGTCAGTTCAAAATCTCCGGCCGTGCGTTGAAATGCCGTATGAGGTAGTCTATAATTACTTGTAATTTAGTTACTAGTAATAGTGAAAGGATACTTGCCGTGAATGAGAAGAGGGATAGTCAGCAGAACGGACAGGACCAAAAGGCGGACAGGCGCAAGATTTCGGACAATGTCGAAGAGATTGTGGACGAAGTGAACAAGACGGTGCGCGGCGCGATTGTGTCGGGCGTGGACGCTGCCGAGAGCATCAGCGAGAACCTGCGCGACACGATACAGGGCATGCGCGGCAACCGCGAAAACGTGGTAATGGTGCGTGTGGACAAGGCAAGCCTCGACCGCCTCGACGAACTGGTAGAGGCTGGCATCATGAACAGCCGCTCCGAGGCGGCGGCGTTTCTGATAGCAGAGGGCATCAAGGCGCGGCAGCCGCTTTTCGACCGCATCGCGGAGAAGATACAACAGATACGGGATGCCAAGGAAGAGCTGCGGCGGATGGTAGACGAGGATGAGACGTAGGATTGCTGAGTCAGAACATCTTTTGCCAATGGTTTTGAAACATACAGAGGTTAACAATGGCAGACGATACGAACCAATTCTACAACGAGTTGAAAGCCCATTTGGAGCAATTTGAACTTCCTGAAAATCGCCCTAAGTTGTCTGTGACCGTAACGGGCATTCCCCTTAACTACTAAGTACCAGCATCCGTCGAAAGGTGCCGCTGACCCGTCTGACATAGCAAGCGAAGCCGCTAAGGTCATAGGTGCTGCTAGTGCTGGAGTTGCTAGTGGAGCAGTGGTAGGCGCAGTCATTGGCAAAGCTATCCTAGGAAGCACACTAGCCCGGATAGGTGTCGCATCTGCCGGAACAGCCATAGGCTTGCCTCTTCTCGCACCGTTTGCCTTAGTAGGTGGCACAGTGGCTACAGTGGGCTATGCAGCATACAAGATTGGCAAAGGCAAACGGGACCAGGAACATGCTAACGAATTAGCTGACCGACTGATGAAGCACATGGGTGAGTTCAACCCAACGGTGTCGTGGCCTGGTATTGAAGTTTATGTATCTGTGCCAGAAGAAGGTCTAGCCGCACTTTGGCAACCTCAGTCTAATAGCTAACCGATGTGCAAGTTTTCAGTTCAGTATTGTCTGTTGCGTGAGGCAGTCGCCACTCTTGAATACGAGAGGCTGGAAAGCCTGCTGAAACATATCATCGGCATCATCAAATTCTGATGATACGGGCTAAAAGACGGCACCGATGCCAGAGGCAGAAATGAATTCGCATTACCCACACAGTTCGGATATTGATATTTGGCAGGCATTTTTCTAAAATCTAGCCATTGACTAAGTAGGGCGGGCACTCGCCGGCATAGCAGCAGGCGAATCCTGATACGAATGATTTGTGCCACGCACTTCAAGCACATTTGGGAGGTAACAGATGGCAGCACCAGTTATGGTAAGTTTCGGATGGACGGGCGAGAACCGCGAGATTAAGGTCGTGCAGCAGGATGACGGCTGGCACACCGAGCATCTCATCGATGGCGCGCCGGACCAGCAGCTCATCCGGCTGTTCGGCACGAACGTCATACCTACGCCCTGGGCCGCTGACGCCGACCGAGATGCGGTCGTAGAAGACCTGTCAGTCCGCAATCCAAACTCTACGGTCAGCTAGGCTGGGCGGACATATTATCGCGAAAGACGGCCGATGTTCTCGCTAATCGCCTGAATAGGGCGGCAGGTCGAGGACATCGGTTAAGGTCGTTATGACTCGTAGTGCGTCGCCGTCGGACAGTGAGAAGAACTTGCGGCGCGACTCCCGGAATGTCATATAGGCGTAGAAGGCGTTCCACGCCCGGAAGGTCTGCTCGGCGTTGCGCGCCTTTCTGAGGGCGGGCAGGTATTGCCCCTCGAAGCGATACAGGATGAGCCCTCGCGCGTCCGGGTCGTCCACGAATTCCAGCGCGCGGTCGGCGACTTCTACCCAATCTTCTTCGCTCAAATCCCACTTACTAGCCATAATCCCCTCGTTCGATCCGTCGTGCCGTCTTTCATTCCAGCCTAGCCGCATGAGGTCAATCGCTCTTGACAATCGGAGATGACCGGAATCTGTACCCGCCTGAGCTGTTCCGGCGGCAAGACGAGTCCGACGACAGCCTTTTCTACGCCGCGCCGCGCCTTGTCGTGCACATCGACTATGAGGCAATCGGCGCGATAAGCCAGTACTTCAGCGAGGCGCTGCCGCAGAACGGCGTCATCCTCGACCTGATGTCCAGCTGGCGCTCGCACATGCCGCCCGATCTGCCGATAGACCGGCTTATAGGCATCGGGCTGAACGCCATCGAACTCGCCGAGAACTCGCAGCTGGACGAGCGCATCGTGCACGACATCAACGCAGACCCCGCGCTGCCGATCGATGACAGCAGTCTTGATGCTGCGGTCGTGACGGTCTCCATTCAGTACATGGTCAAGCCCGTCGAAATCTTCGCGGCGGTGAATCGGGCGCTCAAGCCAGGCGCTTCATTTCATGTAATCTACTCGAACCGCATGTTCCCGACGAAGGCGATTGCCGTCTGGCAGACACTTGACAACCGGCGTCGCGCGCAGCTCATAGCGTCGTACTTCCAGAACTCCGGCGACGACTCCGGCGGTTGGGAAGACATCCGCGCTTACAACATCACGCCGCAGCTGCCGCACTACTCGGACCCGGTGTATGTCGTCGCAGCGACCAAGAGCGGAGGCGCGGCGAACGACTAGCGTCGCCTAATCCGCTGCCAGGATGCCTAGTCCCGGCTCGGGAAGTGGCGGGCGTTGCCCAGTTACGACGGCTTCCTGCTCGTCCGCGCTCAGTGGGCGGTAGCGCTCAGCGGCGTCTAGCGCGCGTGGCAGCAGTTCTACATCGCCAACGCTTGGCGCGGTGTGCATTGGCTGAGACAGCAACCACCAGAGCGCCCCGTCAATCTCTGCCTGCTCACGGTGCGGGTCGTACCAAGTGGCGTGCTCACGGTCGCGGGCGCCCCAGCCGCCGCGCGCAACCATCTTGATTGTCTGGATGCCGACATCTCGTTCGTTCGCCACTTCCAGCAACTCTACGGCAGCCTCGCGGTACTCCGGGTTGCGGTACAGCGTGGCGTTCAGCGGGAACATAACCGTGTCCAAATCGAATCGCCGCAGCGCTTCTAGGTGAACGCGCGGCGCGTCCGGTCCGTGCCCGGTGATGCCGAGCCATGTCGTCAGGCCCCGCTCGCGCAGATCGACCAGCGCTTCAATCGCGCCTCCGCTTGCGGTTGCGGCGTCTAGGTCTGCCATAGTACCGACTGAGTGCAGCTGAAACAGGTCGAACGATTCCACACCGAGTCTGCTCATGCAGCTCTCGATATTCTGCCATGCCAGCTCGCGTGTGCGCTCCCTGGTCTTCGCGCCAAGGAACATCCTGTCGCGCAATTTTGGCATCCAGGGCGCCATGCGCTCCATCGCCTCGCCGTAGGTTGGCGCGATGTCTATGTGGTTGACGCCGTGTTCGAGTATCTGCTCCACCGCGACATCCGCTTCCGCTTGGGTTACGCGTCCAAGTCCCGCGGTGCCGAATGTAACGACTGTGCTTTCGTGTCCAGTTCTGCCTAACCGTCGTCTTTCCATGCTTCCTCCGTTACGATTCTTCCTTGTGCAGATGCAGTTAGTCTGTTTCTCAATTCTAGCACACGCGCGCCTTGAAACTTGGGATACGAAGATGGAAGATTAATTGTGTGGCAGGTTGGCTTGCCGCGTTGAAATTCTGCCGAATAAATGCGGACACGTTGCCCTTATCGTTACCTTCCTCCAGAGAGAGAAGGGACAACTGAAGTTGCCATCTGATGACGCAAGTGGAGTACGAAAAATGCCGGAAGCGCCTGAATTGGAAGTGGTTAAGGATTTTCTTGCCGATAAGCTGGTCGGTGTGTCGGTCGAGTCCGCGACGGTGATGAAGCCGAGTGTACTGCGGTCGTTATGCGGCGATATTTCAGAGGACTTGCCGGGTCGGGCATTCGAGAGCGTGTGCAGACGCGGCAAGTTTATTTTGCTTGGGTTGTCCGGAGGGCGCATGCTGTCCATTAATCCGATGCTGACTGGCGCGCTGCAATACTGCCCGCCGAAACAGCACGTGTACAAGCGCACTTGCTTGCGGTTCGCGCTGTCAGACGGTAAGGATTTGCGCTACATCGATGATAAGCAGATGGGATTGGTTCACTATGTTGGCGAAGAGCAGATTGAAGTGATTCCCCGCCTGCATGAACAGGGGCCGGATGTGCTTGATGATTACACCTTCGAGGAGTTCCAGCAGCGGCTCAAGCACTTCCACGGTGAGATTAAAGGCGTGCTGACGCGAGGACGCGTGATTTCCGGCATCGGCAACGCGTGGGTGGACGAGATACTGTTTGCTGCGCAAATATACCCATTTCGCAAGCGGAAAGCGCTGTCGGAAGACGAACTGCTCCGTCTGTTCGAGCAGTCGCGTAGAGTCGTTGAAACAGCAATACCGCTAGTCCGCGAGCGTATCGGCGATAATGTTCACCTCAAGGCGCGCGAATTCTTGCAGGTGCACAATAGAGGCGGCGAGCCTTGCCCTCGCTGTGGCAACGCTATTAGCCAGATTACCGCGAACAAGCGCATCACGAGCTACTGCCGCCGTTGTCAGCCGGGTATGCTGCTCAGAAATTAGTCTGTTCTATGATGCATACGGCAGTGATACTCGTTAGGCGAGCACTAAAGGAACGCGAATCTCTGCGGGCGTCAGTCCTCCGTGATGCGAGAGCAGCGGAAAACGGCTGTCATCTAGCGTGGCACGATAATCAAGCACGGCGTCGCCTGTGGACAATACTAACGCTTTTCGCATCCGGCGGCGGGTTTCATCGGCCAACGGTGCAGCGCCCAGCAACCCGCATTCCTCGACTTCCTGCGCGGTGAGTACCAGGAAGTCGCCGCCGAATCGCTCGTGGATTGCCGTCCTGAATGCGTCCATGTTGGCGTCCGATACATCGGCGTATATTGCGCGCTGATCGCCGGTGAACGGACCGTCGCACAACTTCAGCAACTCGTCCGATTTCTCGATGACATGCGTTCTGTCTGGCGGCACGTCCAGATGGCCGTGGTCTGCGGTAACGACCAGACGCGCGTTCGATGGCAGTGCGTCCGCCAGCGTTGCCAGCAACCGGTCAACGACACGCGCCGTCTGCATCGTGGTCGCGTGCCAAGTGCCATGTTCATGGGCGGCGCTGTCAACCTGCGGCAAATAGATGTACACGCTGGTCGGGCGGCTGGACTTTCGCACGGCTTGAATGGCCATCTCTATCGCCTGCTGTGGATGATCAGCATCGTATCCATGCTGCTTGATGTAGCCTGTCCAATAATTGGAATATTCGGTGGCAACGATGTGTTCGGGCATAAAGTGCAGCGCGTCTTTGTCGCTCTTACCCATGCGAGACGGCACGGGAAACGCCGTTTCTGCTCTCACGCCCAGCTGTGACAGCGCCTTCTTGTCCGCCGTACGCTGGTAGGCGATAATCGTCGATACGGCGTCAATCTCGCGCAGCCTCTGGAACCAGCCGATGACCGAGTGCGTCGCGGGCCAGTGTCCGGTGGCGAGCGTTGTCAGCACGATAGGCGTCGTGGACGGAAATACCGTGCGCATTTCCGTGGCGATGTGCCGACGAATGAAGGAATCATGGTCGAGCGCCTCGACGAAGTTCATGCCGAATCCGTCCGCGAGCACCATTACGAGATGCTCCGGTTCGCCAATTAGTCCTCTGATCTGCGCGGCTCTTTCGCCCAATGGCGCCGGCACATCCGGCACACCCATAACGCTGTGCAGCGCGTTCGCGAAATCCACGATGCTGATGGCGTCTGAGACGGGATGGAGCAGCGCGCCGGATTCGAGCAGCGCGCGCAGCCGTTGTATATCACTCACAGTATTTCAGCCTTTGCAAGAATCTACCGGGACAGGTTCGGGCTTATGCATGCCCATCTTGACTTGCACGATTCCGATTACTTCCCCATCCTATCCTTCCCCGTCATGAGAGGAGGAAGGGTATCGTAATTCATTGATCTGCCGCATATTCGCCAGTAGCAGTCATAAGCGATTATAGACGACAGGCGCTTATGTTGATACCATCAGGCTGTTGAGACTTTGGATCGGCGAGCGAAGATTCACCGAAATGGAGCGTGCAATGAGTTGTGAACAGGCGACCGCACAGGCATTGAGGGAGTCCGGCCATCGCTTGACGCCGCAGCGCCTTATGATTCTGTCCGTCATACGCCACTCGGAACTCCATGTTACGGCATCCGAGATATACGGGGAGGTGAAGACG
>VXNZ01000018.1 GCA_009840355.1 Chloroflexota bacterium | reverse complement strand
TTGAGGGGAGCTCTACCAGCCGTCTGGGAGATTCCAGAGCCGTTGTCAGTTCATCATAAGGGGCTTGTTCCGAAGGCGCAGACTCTCTCGCCGCTATTCCTTCAAGTTGCATTTGATTACGAGCAGCAATGTACTCTCACCACGCCGACCGTGCTTCTATCTTCCTTCCGACAAATTGACTATTCGTCCCATGATGTGAGTCATTATCTTAGCCACGAACAAGTCTCTATCAATGACTCCATCTTGCAGTTCCGAATATGAGATAGACTCTTCGAGTTCTGCAATTCCTTCCTGATCAATGGCTACAGACTGGCTTAGACTTTCACCGGAGAGCTTCCAGGATATGGAAAGAATCAAATTCGAGTCTATTTCTCGGCTGCCTGTATAATCGCTGAACACAAATTGGTGCTCTATGTTCAGTGGCTTGTCTTCAGTAAGTGAGAAACCTCGCGTCACGATGTGATCACTTTTTGTCCGATCCCAGTTACCAGATGTGAGAAGGCTGCTGGAATTTACCCTATGCTGACCAAGCGAGATATATGATTGTTGGTAGATGCCGCGGAACAGCCTTTCAAAAGGAGCTAGTGCATTCTGTATGTGCCAGATAATTTGTAAGATGCGCCTCTGATACACAACATCCAACGTGTCGATGTCGGAGGCGTCTGCTTCAAACCCCATATTCTCCTGCACGAAGGCGATGACTTCCTGATCGACATCCATACGTTCCAACGTGCTTGCAAACCCACCGAGTGGCACCACTTCACAGTCACTTCGAGACTGACGGGCGATGCCCCCATAGACGACTGCTTTAGCCGAGATATGAGTCACAATTTCGGCGACGCGATTGAGCGACCCGAAGTAGTCCGAAACGACAGTCGACCCCGACTTTACCTCGATGGCGGTCAGGCCGTCTCCCGTCTCATAGAGAAGGTCACACTCCAGTCCGCTCGAATCCCTGTAGAATGACAGGTTGGGGTTCATACCACGATTGAATCGATATTTCAACGCCTCAGCGACAACCGCGTTCTCAAACAAAGGTCCGCGCAGTGGATGTGTCGCGACCTGCCGACTGCTTTCAATTCCGATGAGATAGCTGGCCAGCCCGACGTCATAGAAGTAGAGTTTCGGAGACTTGACCAAGCGCTTACGAAGGTTGGAGTAAAACGGTTGTAGCCGGAGTATTATGTAGCTCGTCTCCAGCACCGAAAGCCACTCTCGTGCCGTCGTATGAGAAACGCCTGCATCTGCGCCAAGTGAGCTTAGGTTAACCAGTTGGCTGACGCGCCCCGCACACAGGCGAACGAAGCGCCGGAACCCAGACAGGTCCCGTATCCCGCCAAGCCGCCTCACATCACGCTCGACGTACGTCTCGAAATAGTCCCCAAGTGCCTGACGTGGATTGAGATTCTGATCGAGAATCCGGGGATAGAACCCGGAAAACAGGGCATCATCTATTTCACCACTGGCACCGATTCTCTGCCTCTCTGCCATAGAAAACGGAAGAAGGCGCAACAACGCCGTCCTCCCTGCCAGAGATTGACTGATGGCTTCCGATAGCCGGAACTGCTCGCTACCAGTGAGCACGAATTGGCTGTTCCGGCCGCTATCGTCAGCCAACACCTGTAAGTAAGACAGCAACTCGGGGACATGCTGAATCTCGTCCAGAATAGCGCCGTTGTTGAACTGTGACAGAAAGCCACGAGGATCTGATTCGGCGAACTCCCTCTGATCTGGAGCTTCAAGGCTGACGTATGCCAGTCCAGGGAAAGCCGCGCGGCAAAGGGTTGTTTTGCCCGACTGTCGAGGTCCCGTCACAGTTACGAACGGATACTGCTCAAAGAGGCTGACTAGTCGGGGTGTTATCTGGCGCTCAATCATAGATTGAGTATATCATGGGTGCGTGCAATCTGAAAGCATTACTTTCAACTTACATATCGCAGTCAGAGTGCTTCTCGGAATTCCACCCTATCGATGTTGCACCGAAGCTCAGGCTACAAACCTCGCGTTTCGAGGACGCCTCTTGCCGCCGCGCACCGAAGGCTCAGCACACCACTTGACGGCGAGGCGACGCACGGCAGCATAGATGTCTTCGTCGAAACCCAGCAGATCACAGACTACACGCCAGTCTAGCATCGCACGATTCGCATCTGCGTCTGCGAGATATGCCGGCTTGAGGTCAAGCTCACGAAACTCCTCAAATATCTCCGTAGCCTTCGTCAATTACCCTTCAGTTAAGGCCCGCAAATCCAAGATTGGGAAGTAATATTAGAAGTTGTGGAAATTGAAAAAGCGTTAGTAAAGGAAAAGGCGTATCCTTCCAGATAGTGAAAGAAGTCAAAAGACAGACTGGAGGAACACGCCGTGAGGGAAGTATATCAGAATGAGGACGATACGAACGTTGTTGACGGTACGCTGGAAGAGATGGTGAGGGAAGGAGCGAGACGGATGCTTGCTGCCGCCCTCGAAGAGGAGGTGAACGTATTCCTGGGCAGGGATCGCTACGAGAGAAGCGAGGAGTTTCGAGGATACAGAAACGGCCATCATCCCAGTCGCGAACTGACGGTGGGAGTGTCCGCGGTAGAGGTGAAGGTTCCGAGAGTGTCGGACGTGCCGGCCGAGGTATCGGCGAACGGGT
>VXNZ01000017.1 GCA_009840355.1 Chloroflexota bacterium | reverse complement strand
GCTACGAGATGGCACAGAATGCCGTGCGAGGGCAGTACGAAGGTTATCGTGGGACACCGGGCGTACCGGACAATTCCATCACGCCGACATACGCGGCGCTGCGGCTGAATGTGGACAACTGGCGCTGGATGGGCGTGCCGTACTATCTGCGGACCGGCAAAGCGATGGCGGCGAAAACGTCGGAGATTGTCATCGAATTCCGTAAGCCGCCGCACTCGCTATTTCCTCTGTCTGCCGGTGAAGTCATCCCGTCGAACCTCCTGCGGTTAACGCTGCAGCCGAATGAAGGCATACACTTGGGATTTCAGACGAAGACGCCGGACACCGATATGGCGTCGATGGAACGCACGAACCTTGAGTTTCATTATCGCTCTGCGTTCAAGAATCTGTCGATTCCGGAAGACTACGAGCGCCTGCTACAGGACGCGCTTCTTGGCGACGCTAGTCTATTTATCCGCAACGACCACATCGAAGAGGCGTGGAAAATCGTGGATCCGCTGATAGGCGCGTGGACAGACTCGGCGGTCTCGCCGTTGCACATCTACGCACCCGGTAGCTGGGGACCCGCAGCCGCTGACGAACTGTTAGCGCGCGATGGCAGAAACTGGCTGCGCCGCGATTAGCCGCCGTTCTGTTTCCCTGTACCGTTTCCCCGTTGAGTCGTATACCGCGGGTCGAATCTGCGACGGTGAGCATCATTCTTGCTTTATCAGCATCCTAATTGATGAGACCGTTCATCCAAGCAGTTCACCTTGTTCTTTCCCACTTCCTACTTTCGAGAGGAAGATCTAGTCGAGCTACAGCGTAGTCTGTGATAGGAAATCTGGATAAGTCGATTCAGCTTACCGGCGGATGGGCTGTATCCGCCAGCTGAACAAGTCACGATATTAAGGTCAATTTAGAAACGGAGTTTCACTTGCCACTCAGATTTACTTGGATTGGAAGACGCTTAGTCTATGTCGGATTGTTCATTCTGGGCGGCGTCATATTCGCTGCTTGCGGACATACTGCGACGGAGACTGCGGCAGCGCCGGCGCAAAGCCAGCCCGCTCCGATTTCGGCATCACCGGCTGCTGCGGACGCAGCGGCGCGCGCCAAAACTGATAGCACAGCAACTCAGTCTGCTGTAACAGCGCCTAGTGTGCAATCCCCATCGCGCAGCGCGCCAGCGCAGACATTGCCAACAGTCGAGCCGACAACCGTTGCAATTCCGACTGCAACTTCTGCCCCGCTGCAACAGATGGCTGGGACTATCACCACCTCGCCAACGCCCGATACACAGCCGGTTCCGACTGCTGCGCCAATAGTGACTACGGATAGCGAGCGGAGTAGCGTAACGCCGGACCCGGATTACGAGCGGGCGCTGAATGCCGCACGGCTCAGTACGAATGGATGGGACACCGACTTCAGCCTTCACACTGTGCCGTACAGCCAGATTAGGTTCGTCATTCCGCGTGACAATATACCTTCGATAGACGTGCCCAAGTTCGTCGCGCCGTCTGAGGCGGCGTGGCTAAAGGATGTGGAGCCGGTGGTGTCGCTTGACATCGACGGCGATGCGCGCGCTTATCCGCTGCAGATTCTTACTTGGCACGAGATTGTCAACGATACTGTGGGCGGCGTGCCGGTCTCCGTGACATTCTGCCCGCTTTGCAATTCGGCGATAGCGTTCGACAGGCGGTTGGACGGCGAAGTGCTGGAATTCGGCGTATCCGGCAACCTGCGCAACTCGGACCTGATTATGTACGACCGGCAGACGCATACGTGGTGGCAGCAGTTCACGGGCGAGGGCATCGTCGGCGAACACGCCGGGCGCATGCTGGAATATCTCCCTGCGTCCATCGTGTCGTTCGCCGACTTCAGTCGTGCGCATCCGGACGGCAAGGTACTGTCGCGCGAAACGGGCTTCACGCGGCAGTACGGTCGCAATCCATACGCCGGATACGATACATACGACGGCAATCCGTTCCTGTTTAACGGCGACCTAGATGGCAGGCTGCTGCCGGTTGAGCGTGTCATCGCCGTGAGCATGGATGGCGTGGATTTGGCGTTCCCGCTATCGGTGTTGCAGGAAGAGCGCGTTATCAACTACGAGGTTGGCGAGCGTCAGATAGCGGTGTTTCACAAGTTTGGCACGACGTCTGCGCTGGACGCAAGCGCGATAGCCGAATCGCGCGATGTCGGCGCCGCGGGCGTGTTCGATGCAGTGCTAGACGGGCAGACGCTGACTTTCGGCGCAGAGGAGGACCGTATAGTGGACGACCAGACCGGCAGCGCGTGGGATATTTTCGGCAACGCGACCGACGGTCCGCTAGCAGGCAAGAAGCTAACGCCCGTAGTCCACGGCAATCACTTCTGGTTCGCGTGGGCAGTGTTTAAGCCGGATACCATCTTGTATCAGGGCGAAGACGGCGCTTAACAGGCGCGCGCAGTGAAGGCGACCTAAGAAGAAGGTTGGGTAATGGCAATGATAACTGAATCCGCGTTGACTTGAGACAGACTGCGTTAGTTGGCGGCGATGTCAGCGAACAGGTCGCCCCAGTTCTCGAAGTCGCCCTTGCCGAAACCGTAGCGGTGCGTGATGATGCCGTCGCTGTCTAGGGCGATTTTGGATGCCTGCGTGTAGATTTTCAGAGTCTCCAGCATGCCTTCGTCCGCGTATGCGGTGGCGTATGGCAAGCTCTCACGTTCCCTATCGGCTTCCAGCTTTTCGACGCTCTCGGACGGGTCCGTGCCGACGATGTAGATTGCGACTTGGTCGTTGTAGCTTGCGCCAATCTCTTCCTTGATGCGCCGTAACTCGACGCGGCAGGTGCCTCACCAAGTCGCGTGGAAATAGATGAAGGTGGGCTTGCCTTGCTCGGCGAGGCTCGCGGACGTAACCCTCGTGCCGTCGTACAGGCTCATCCCGAACTCGGGCGCCATCATGCCCACCTTATAGCCGACTTCGACAGGCGCAGCTTCCGGCTCACTCGCCATCGGCTGTGTTACCTTCGGCGGTTCGGAATCGGCTTGAAACATAGTGGTGACGGGTTGAGACGGTTCTGGGGGCGCCGGTTCACTTGCTTGCGGCGCAGCGTCAGGGATGTTCGCCGGTTCGCTCGGCTGCGATACTGCCGGCGCCGACCCGCAACCAATTATTGCTGAAACAGCCGCAACTAGCCCCAGCAGCAGGAATAGCGTAGTTCTGATTTTCATCGTTCTCACTTTTCCATTCGCAAATGATGCTGCGAATTGTCGGATTACTGTCTGCCCGATGTAGAAATCATACCGGAAAGGCATCAACGATTCCAGTTGCGCCGGTTTGCGCTTGATGCTAGTTCGGTGCTTGAGGGCGCGGCTCAAGGGTAACCCACAAGTGCGTTACTTCGCCGCCATCTCGCACGACGCTGACCCTGACGGCGTCGCCCGGGCGCGTATTCTCCAGCAGATAGATGATTAGGTCGTTCATGCCGCCGATGGGGTTGTCGTCCACTGCCGTTATCACATCGCCGCCGTATCGGATGCTGCCTTCGTCGGTCTGCATTGACCTGGTGCTGCCGAGCAGACCCGCCTTTTGCGCAGGTCCGCCGTCCGCGAGCGCAATCACCAGAGCGCCGCGAGTATCCGCAGGCGCGCCCATCAACTCTGCAGTCTCGGCACGAATGTCAGTGCCGCGGATGCCCAGCCACGAGTAGGTAAATGTGCCGCTGCTGATGAGTTCCGGCACCACCTGCTTGGCGATGTTGACGGGGATGGCGAATCCTATGCCGGTGTTCGCGCCTGACCGCGTGATAATCTGCGCGTCAATGCCGATGACCTGGCCCCGCCTGTCGAGCAAAGGCCCGCCGGAATTGCCGGGGTTCATCGGCGCGTCCGTCTGTATCACCTTCGGCAGCGAAAAGAGTGATTCGCCGGCGCGCAGGGTGCGGCCGATGGCGCTCACAATGCCCGTGGTCGTGGAGAACTCCTGCCCGAATGGATTGCCGATGGTGATGGCGAGCTGCCCGACGCGCACGGCATTGCTGTCGCCGAGCGTTACGGGCTGCAAGAGTTCGGCATCGCGGTCAATCTTAATCACCGCCAAGTCCGAATCATCGTCCATGCCCACAACTTCTGCGTCCGTTTCGCTGCCGTCCGAGAACACGACCGTGATGCGCTCGGCATCCGCGACAACATGCCGGTTCGTTACGATGTGCCCTTCAGTGTCCCAGACGAAGCCCGATCCTTGTCCGTTGCGGTAGAAAAAGTCCTGCTTAGAATCACCGCTTGGTGGAGTGGTCTGTCCAAACGGGAAGGGAGACGGGATGCTCGGAATCTGTCCGGTAAATTCAACGCGATTCAACACGAAGATGCTGACGACCGACGGCAACACATTATCGTGCACATCGCCGATGACCTTTTCGTACGCGGCTACAACGCTGTCGGCGTCTAGTTCGACCGTAGTCGCAGTGTTGGAATTATTTGCCGACGGCGATTCCGGTTGTGCTTGCACTGAACCTGCCGTGTCGTTGGATCCCTGCCATGACGCTTGTGTTGTCTCGGCTTGACCATGTGCGGTATTGCCGGTGTTAGTCAAGGCGGCTGCATCGGCATCGACCTGCGCGGCTGGCGCGCTGGTGCACGCCGTTATCGTGAACAGCGCCAGGAATAGCCCGACCAATAGTAAGGGCATAGGGGCCCGGACGAAAATCGTTCTGTCTGCCTGTCTCATGTCGCGCGGAATCTCAATTTTGCTGGGTCAATTCGATGAGGGAAACGCAACTACGGCGATGGAGATGTACGCTTCTTCCTGAAATAATATAACGAATAATGCGGCTGTTGGATAGCAACGGACTGCAAATTGGGAGTGTGTAGGTGGGAATTTGCCGCCATCCTAACCTTCCGGGGGGGAAGGTAAATGTTGCGCGACGAACCGCAAGCCTGATGAATCAGCCGGTGGACGACGCCACCCAGATCATATCTGTGCTGTCCTCGTCGAAGTCATTGCGGTTGAAGTCGCCGTGGAGCGCAAGCACGTCGAAGCCGCATGTGCGCAGCAGGTGGTGCATTTCCCAGCGTGTGATGTAACGCAGGGCGAAGTCGCGGTACATCTTGCTTGCTACGCGCCCGGAATCGTCGAGTTCTTCGATAGTGGTGCGAATGCTCATCACCTGGCTGAAAGCATCGTAGCTCGCCTGATTCCAGATGACCATGTGAGCGCCGATTGCCGGGTCTATGACATCCCTGAAGTAATATGGAACATCGCCCGCCTGCACCATCATGCTTAGATCCGGCACGAATATGTCGAAGACTAGCCTGCCGCCGGGCGCCAAGTGCCGGCGGATGGTCGCCAGCGTGCGCATTTCGTCTTCGACCGAGAGCAACGACAAAAATCCCCTGAACGGGATGATGATTAGGGCGAACTGCGTGTCTATCTCGAAGTCGCGCATGTCCGCTTGCAGCAGATTCAGATTCGGCGTGTGCGCGGACTCGGCTTTGCTTCGCGCGTGTTCCAGCATGGCGGATGACGAATCTACGGCTACAATGTCAATGCCGCTCTGGGCTATGGGAATAGCGATGCGCCCGGTGCCACAGCCCAGTTCGAGGACAGGACCGCCGGAGCGGACGGCTTCTTCGACATAGAACGGGATGTCTTCCACCACATACGAATACACGGCATCGTAGATGTCCGCCCAATCGTCGTATGGTGAGGTATCCATCTGCGTGGATTGCTCAGCCCACGAGCTGCGAGAGCGCCAGGCGAACCTTGTCTTCTGCACTTGCGCCATCGTCGTCTGACAGGGCGGACAGGGCTTCCCGTGCCTCAACCTGCGTATAGCCGAGCGCCACGAGAGCGTCTAGGGCGTCCGTGTCGAGCGCCGGTGTGCTTGCGACGCTCCAGTCGAGTTCCAGCTTGCCTTTGAGTTCCAACAGGATGCGGCTCGCGGTCTTGCGGCCGACGCCGGGCACTGCCGAGAAGCTGTTGACATCGCCGGATTCGACAGCAGTGGCAAGGACTTCTGGACGCAGAATGGACAGAATGTTCAGCGCGACTTGTGGCCCAATTCTGTTGATGCCGATTAGCGTCTCGAATGTCTGACAAGCTTCCGGCGTGTCGAAGCCGTAGAGATTGAGGCTGTTTTCGCGCACTTGCAGCGATGTGAAAAGGCGGACCGTGCCGCCGACCGGCCCGATTGATTCGAGAGACGATGCGGGCGCGCTGACACGCAGCGTAATGCCGCCGATGGATATGTCTGCCCAATCGGAGCCCGTGCCTTCAAGCGTGCCTCGTATCGAGGATATGAGTGAGGTCATGAGTTATGCCCGCGCTCCTTGCGTCAGCGCTTGCGCGCGCCTCGCGTTTATGTGGCAGAACGACACCGCGAGCGCATCGGACGCGTCCTGAGACATTGGCTGCGCGCTTGCTTGCAGTGCGAGCAGCACCATTTCCTGCACTTGCGACTTGGAGCTGTTGCCGAACCCGGTTACCGCCAATTTGACCTCGCGCGGCGCGTATGTTTGCACCGGAATGTCCGATGCGGCGGCGGCCATCATCGCCACCGCTTGCGCGCGCCCGACCGAAAGCGCGGACTTCACATTACGTCCAACGAAGGGTTCTTCGATGGCGATTTCGTCCGGCGCAATCTCCGCGATGTATTCGATCAGCAAAGTGTATAGTTGGTGAAGCCGCTCTGCTTGTGGCGCCGTACGCTTCGCCCTCAGCACATCTGCGTTCACAAATGTCATCGCACTGCCGTCCGTGTCTATCGCGCCGACTCCCATATTATGAGTGCCGGGATCGATTCCTAACGAACGCACGGCGGGTTACTCGTCCCGGTACTGTTCCAGCACTTCGTCCGGAAAATCGGCGTTGGAATAGACTTTTTGCACATCGTCCAACTCTTCGAGCTGGTCGAGCAGGCGCAGAATCTGGTTGGCGACTTTCCGGTCAAGCGTGATGGTGCTGTTCGGAATCATGGACAGCTCGGACGACACGATTGCGGCATCGGTGTCCGTTAGTGTCTGCCGGATTTCTTCGAGCCGGTCAATGGGCGAGTATATCTGCAGCGTGGTGTCGAAAGTCTCGAAGTCGTCGGCGCCGGCATCGATGGCGACGAGAGCGAACTCTTCTGCGTCGTCAGGTTCGGCGTCCACGACCACGATGCCCTTAGGCTCGAATTGCCACGCGACCGCGCCAGACTGCGCCAGGTTGCCGCCTGCCTTCGTCAGTGTGGATCGGATATCGGAAACCGTGCGGTTGCGATTATCAGTCAGCGTCTGCAGCATGATCGCCACACCGCCGGGACCATAGCCCTCGTAGGTGAATTCGACCATCTGATCCTGGTCACCGGACTCGCCCGTGCCGCGCTTGACGGCGCGGTCGATGTTGTCATTGGGCATATTGGCGTCTTTCGCCTTCTGCATCGCCATGCGCAGGCGAATGTTCATGCTCGGGTCGCCGCCGCCTTGCCGTGCCGCAATGATAATCTCGCGCGTCAGTTTGGTGAACAACTTGCCCCTGCGCGCGTCCGTAATCGCCTTCGCATGCTTTATCGTTGACCATTTAGAGTGACCAGACATAGCCCTCCTCCTGCCAAACCAGTGGTGTGTTATTCCGTGAGTGATTTCGTGTGTGGGTTTCCTATTTTAGCACGCGTTATCTGGTCGGTCAAAACGCTTGTAGTGCGAAATTGCGCGTCGCCGCGATTGGAATGGCAATTTGCGACAGCATCGGTCCTGAATTTCGAGAGTGGGAAGAATGTGAAGTCGCGGCGCCGGTGTCCTATATTCCTTTCTTCATCCGAGGGTAAGGCAGGGAAGGGGAAAAGTGCATTCCAACACCTACAGCCACGCTAACGCTCTTATGCGACTGACGGATATTTCCCCTCACTTGCCCATCACACGCCCGCAACACCATCATATCCCAACCCGCGACAGATACTCCGCCTTCCCCTTCACACCTACATTCAGCCGATACAAGCAACCTGCGCCCGGTCCTTCACCGGTTTTATCCTCACCGCCGGCTGTCGTAACATACATATCAGTGAAATCTTCGCCACCGAAGCCTACGCTCGATACTTTGCGCGCGGGAAACCAAATGCGATTGACTTGCTCGCCCTCCGGTGAGTAGCGCACGAGCGACGAGCCGTCCCAGCGCGCCGACCAGACATAGCCGTCAGCATCGACCGTCATGCCGTCAGGGATGCCGTCGTTCTCACCGGTGTTGACGAAAACGCGCCGATTCGATAGCTCGCCTGATTCAATATCGTAGTCGAAGATGTATATGTTATGCGTGGGCGAGTCGGTGAAATACATTTGCTTGGCGTCGGGCGTGAAGCCCATGCCATTGGAAATGCCGATGTCGCCGAGCACTTTGGTGACGGAGCCGTCGGTGTCGAGGCGGTATAGGCTGCCGAGATGGTCGGGCGATGGCATTGTGCCGCAGAACACGCGCCCTGCCGGGTCTGCGATGACATCATTGAAGCGCGACCGGCGCTCTTCTGCAATCTCACAAATATGGTATTGCAGCTCGCCGTTGCGCAGTGTGGCTACCGCGCCGCGGCCCATGAACAACAGCAGGGAGCCGTCCGCCTGCACGGTAAAGCCGCCTACTTCGCCAGATTCGAACAGGAGACCGTGTTCGCCGGAACCTGGATCGTAGCGGAAAATCCTGCCTTGCGGAATGTCCGCCCAATAGACGGCATTCTCCAAGGGATGCCACATGGGACCCTCCCCAACGATACAGTTATAATCGGCAATTAGTTCTAAATTCATTTCAAAACTCCTGCTTGTATTTTCGGAAGTAAGTCTTTACATGTACTCGTCGTTTGGGATATATTTGTGGCGTCTAAGTTCAGAAGGCATTCTAGTTCTTGATATTTCCAAAGTCTAGTTTGTATATCTGGCTTGTCGATACGGTCGGCTTAGCGCTACAGTCCCTCGGCGGTTGCCGATGTTTGTTGGGGCTACAGGTATAATCTGAAATAGGGAACACAAAGACAATGGAGGGCGGGTATAGATGGCTACCCTTAGGAAGAACGACATTTCGAGAGATGTCGCTAGAGAGTTGGGCGGCACTCACGCGCAGGGTGAAGCTGCCTTGAATGCGGTGCTGAAGAGCATTCAGCAGGCATTGGCGGCAGGTGATAGGGTGGTGCTTACCGGGTTCGGCTCTTTCGAACTGCGCGATGTCAAGGCGCGAAAGGTGCGGCCAATACACGGAAGCAGCGCGGGCGATCTCATAGAAGTGCCTGCTCATAAGCGCGTGGGCTTCTCTGCCGGGTCGGAGCTCAAAGAGGCGGCGCACCAGTAGCGATTATTCCTAGTCACCTGTGATTATTGAGCACAAAAGTGGACTAGCAAAACGCCAGTCCACTTTTGATATGCTGACCAATAAGGTCCGTAGCGAGACTTTCCGGCGCGCCATCTGTGCGTTCTAGCCTGTCAATCCGCATTCACGCCTATGACATTGCCGCTGTGCCAAGTTCGCTACTTGCTGCGGATACGCCTGCGCCGCTTGCCACTTCGTAGCCGAATTCCGGCAGCACCGCTTCCAGCGCGGACAGCAGTGCCAGCACATACTCCGCCTTGCTTGATTCCCCCATCAGCCCCACGCGCCACACCTTGCCTGCCAGTTCGCCCAAGCCGCCGCCGATTTCGATGCCGAAACCTCGCAGCAATCTCTGCCGCACCGGCGTGTCTTCCACGCCATCCGGTATGCCCACGACCGTTATCTGCGCAAGCCGATGTTCCTGCGGCACCACGCACTCTAGTCCGAGCGCTTCCAGCCCGGCGCTCAAAGCCCTTGCGTTGCGCGCGTGTCGTTCAAACCTGTTCTCCAAGCCTTCGGACAGCGCAAGCCGCAAGCCTTGCCTCAGCGCGAGTATCATGCTCACCGGCGCGGTGTGATGATATACACGCGGCTCCGTCCAGCCCCAGTAATTGCCCAGCAGGTTCAAATCGAGATACCACGACACCGGCAGCTGACTTCGGTAGCGTATCGATTGCAGCGCGCGCTGGCTCAATGCGACCGGCGAAAGACCCGGCGGGCATCCGAGGCACTTCTGCGTTGCTGAATATGTGTAGTCCGCATCCCACTCGTCGAACGCGACTTCGTTGCCGCCAAGCGATGTTACTGTGTCAACCATGAAGAGCGCGTCATGCTCTTTGGCGAGCCGCGCTATGTCTGACATAGGTTGGCGCACGCCTGTCGATGTCTCCGCGTGGATGGCGGTTACCATCTTCACATTTGTGTGCTTTTTCAGTTCGGACTTCAGCATTTCTTCAGGGAATGGGCGTCCCCAATCGGCGCGCAGCGGCACAACGTTCGCGCCAATGCGGGTTGCCATTTCCACCATGCGTTCGCAGAAAAAGCCGTAAATGCACATGACGACCGTATCGCCCGGTTCCAGGAGGCTGCTTAGACCGGCTTCCATGCCGGACGACCCCGTGCCTGAAATCGCCAGCGTGTTCGCGTCATCCGTCTGGAACACGCGCTGCAGCAGCTCGCGCACTTCGTCCATTATCAGCATGAAATCGGGATCGAGATACCCTATCATCGGCTGCATCATCGCTTGCAGCACGCTGGGGCTGGCGTTGCTGGGTCCGGGACCTAGTAGGATACGCGGTGGAACGGCGGGGATTTTCGATGCGGGTAATGGAGATGCCGGCAAGGAGCGCTGCGTCATTTATGCACCTTCGAGAAATCGAACTTACGGATAATCTTGGGTAATCCTATGTACCATTATAGATTATCGTGGATGTGGCGGTCGTATCTGTCCTCGAAGCGCACAATGTCGTCCTCTTCGAGATAGCTGCCGGTCTGCACTTCGACTACCTCCAGCGGCAGCGTGCCGGGATTTTCAAGCCTGTGAATTACTCCGACCGGCACATAGGTCGATTGGTTTTCTGTCAGCAGGAATTCCTCGTCGCCGCGCGTTACTTTCGCCGTTCCCTTGACCACGACCCAGTGTTCCGCGCGATGATGGTGCATCTGCAACGAAAGCACCTCGCCGGGCCGTATCGTCAGCCGCTTGACCTGAAAGCGATCGCCGGAGTCCACTGTCTCAAACGAACCCCACGGGCGGTTTATCTTCACATGGTTTTCCTGCTCCGGGCGTCCGTCGCGCTTGAGCTGTTCGACCAGTTCCTTGACTTCCTGGACGCGCTCTTTGTGCGCCGCGAGCACGGCGTCGGGTGTTTCGATGATAATGACATCCTGCAATCCGACCGCCGCGATAAGCCGGTCTTCGCTGATGACAAGTGAGTTAGACATTGAGCGCGCATACACATCGCCCTTCGTGATGTTGCCGCCCGCGTCGCGCTCGCTCTCTTCCCACAGTGACGACCATGCGCCAAGGTCTGTCCATCCAATATCCATCGGCAGCACAAGGCAGCCCGTCGTGCCCTCATCGGAGTCCCGCTTGCCCATGTGCTCCATCACGGCGTAGTCGATTGACTCGCTTGGACAGGCGGCGAACTGCGCAGCATCCGGCCGATAGAAATCGCCGTCTTGCCGAAGCACGGCATGCGCGGCGATGCATGCATCCGCGATGTCCGGGCGATGCCGCCTAAGCTCCTGCATCCAGACAGACGCGCGCATCATGAACATTCCGCTGTTCCACAGGTACGCTTCCGAGTTCAGCATCTCGCGGGCGACCTGCTCGCCGGGCTTTTCGATGAACTCCGCGACTTGAAACGCAGATACGCCGCTCTGCAGAGGTTGCTGCTCGCCCTTCCTTATGTAGCCGTAGCCGGTCTTGGGCGAGTCCGGCTGTATGCCGAATGTGATGATGCCGTTGCGCGCCGCCTCTGTCGCGCCGAATTCGACAAGCCGCCTAAACCGCGCTGCGTCTCGCACCACGTGGTCGGCGGGCAGCACAAGCATTACCGGGTCGTCATTGGCGAAATCGGCGTCTTTGTCAAGTAGCATCAGAGCCGCGAGGGTCAACGCTGGCGCCGTGTTGCGTCCGACAGGTTCGAGCGCGATTGCCAGTGCGTCCTTGTCCACCTGCCGCAGGTGTTCAGCCACGAGAAAGCGGTGCTCTTCGTTGCAGATTATCAGCGGGTCGGTAACATCGCGCGTCCCGTCGAGCCGACGCACCGTATCCTGAAAGAGCGAATGTTTGCCCATTAGTCGCAGGAATTGCTTTGGGTGCGCCTCGCGTGAGAGCGGCCACATGCGTGTGCCGGAGCCACCGGCTAGTATCACGGGATGCAGGGGCATATATGACCTTTCTGCGGAGCAGGCGAATTCTCGTATAGGACTGCGCCGGTTGTTGTTTCCTATTGCCTATTGCGGTTGCTATTATATGAGGCTGAAAATCGGCAGGTCAACGCAGTTTCAGAGCGCGAGAGGGGGATATTGCCTCTGCTTCCCGCTTACATCGCCGCCGCAAGTGGAAAGTGAAGATCATTTCAGAGTGTATCCTTGGCAGTGCTAGGATAATTCGCCCGCATCCTAACCTTCCCCATAAAGCGGAAAGGGACTTATAAAATCTCCTCAATTTGTGGAATTGTGCTTGACATGTTAGCGCGGTTGTCATAACTTACAGGCATCATCATTTAGAACCATTCTAATTATTGCAAGATCGGTGGTAAGCAGTGGTCGTACAGGCGGCAACAGAGTCTGTCAGCCCGTTTGAGCGGGGAAGCGAATTGGAGTCTCGGCTAGTGGAGATGAAAGCCGCGCTCAGGGACAAGGGTGTTGCGGTTACACGCAAACGCGCGAAGCTGCTCGAAGTGCTGCTGGCGAGCGATCGTCATCCGTCCGCGAGCGAGATTCACGAAGGAGTGTGCGCGGCGTATCCCGGCACGAGCCTTGCCACGATTTATAACACCATCGAGATTCTCAAAGAGACTGGACAAGTGCTGGAAATCGAGTTCAGCGCTTCAGCGAACCGTTACGACGGCAGAATACCCGTGTCGCACCCGCATCTCGTCTGCTTGCAGTGCGAGAAGGTGGAAGACATGGACTACACGGCGCCGCACGACCCGCTCGACCGCGTATCCCAGACTACGGGATATGAAATCGTCCGACTACGCACCGACTACTACGGCACCTGCCCCGAGTGCCAAGAGGCATCGCAAGTGCTTTTGGGCGAAAGGGGGCGCTTATAGTTTTGACGACGACCAATAACATCCAACGGTCAATGACGATAGGACTCAACATGTTGCGAAAGGAGTATGCGCATGTCCAATAGAGAGGAAATCGCCCTGCTAGCCCATCTTATGAGGCGTGCCGGCTTTGGCGCGACACGCGACGAGCTAGAGGCTATGGCAGAGCAGGGGTACGAGGCGACGGTCGAGCATCTGCTCGATTACGAAAGCCAGCCCCCGGTCGATGAGTACACGCTGTACAGGTATCATCCGATAACGGAAGTACCCGGCGGCGCGGCAGCGCCTGGTCAGGCGAACTGGCTGTATTTCATGGTCAACACGCAGCGGCCGCTGAACGAGAAGATGGCGCTCTTCTGGCACCATGTGTTCGCGACCGGTAACGCCAAGGTTGACAATTGCAACCACCTGCTGGATCAGATTCAGATGTTCCGCGATGTCGGAATGGACAACTACCGCGAGCTGCTGGTGAAACTGGCGAGCGATCCTGCCATGATTTACTGGCTGGACAATAACGAGAACCACAAGGTCGCGCCCAATGAGAACTGGGGCCGCGAACTTCTAGAGCTATTCTCGCTTGGCGTGGGCAACTACACCGAGCAGGA
Source organism: Chloroflexota bacterium (assembly GCA_009840355.1). Classification (NCBI taxonomy): domain Bacteria; kingdom Bacillati; phylum Chloroflexota; species Chloroflexota bacterium. The sequence continues at coordinate 51,767 of VXNZ01000017.1, read as the reverse complement.
TGTTTACGAGTGCTCGCGCGCGTTCACCGGCTGGACTATCTCCGCGAAGATGCCGCGCTATCCCTACGGCAGGCATCCGTGGCAGTTCGAGTATCGCGCGGAAGACCATGACGAGACTGACAAGTCCTTCTTGGGCTACACCGGCAACTTTAACGGTGAAGACATCATCGACATTATCCTGAAGCAGCCGGCCTGCCCGAACTTCATCGCGCGCCACCTGTACAACTTCTTCGTGGAAGACGAGCCGCAGGTGCCAGCGTGGAACATCGAGCAGCCGCGCAATCCGGATGCGATCCGCGTTCTGGCACAGACTTTCGTCGAGAATGATTACGACATCAAGCCTGTGCTGCGCGTGCTTTTCAACTCGGACTTCTTCAAGGACGCGATGTACAGGAAGGTCAAGAACCCGACCGAGGTTGTCGTCAGCACCCTGCGGCTCACCGGCGACCTTCAGGGTCCCGACCCGCGCCTAGAGGCTGTCGCACGAGAGCCCGGCTACATGGGGCAGGACATCCTCGACCCGCCCAGCGTGGAAGGCTGGCATACGGGACACGAGTGGATTAACAGCGGCTCACTCGTCAAGCGCGTCAACTTCGTCGCGGACAGGATCAGCGACACGAACCTGCCCGGTGTGCAGCGCATCGTCGAGCGCATCGCAGGCGCGAATGGCGCCACTATGACGCCGGAAGAGTTCGTTGAGAACTGCCTCGACCAGATGGGTCCGCTGCCCGTATCCGACCAGACGCGCGGCGAGCTACTCAGCCAGGCGCAGAGCGAAGGCACTGTGGACTGGGAAGGCTCCTACGACGACTCGGCGCGGCGCACCGGCGAAATGCTGGCGCTCATCGGCGCAACCCGCGAGTATCAGTTCGGCTAAACCAAGGGCATCGCACACCAAGCACTTTCCTGATTTAGGAGGAAAACAGATGGCAAACACGAACAAACCGCCGGTTCTGGTCGTACTGCAGCTCACGGGCGGCAACGACTACTTCAACACGGTGATCCCGTACACCGACGGCAACTACTACGACAGCCGCCGCTCGCTCGGCATCTCCGAGAACCGCGTGCTGAAGCTCAACGACGAGCTCGGCTTGCACCCGGCGATGGCGCCCATGAAGGACGTCTTCGACAAGGGCGACATGGCGGTCATCCACGGCATCGGCTACGAGAACTCGCCGCGTTCGCACTTCCGCTCGATGGACATCTGGCACACCTGTGAGCCGGACAAGGTTGGCACGGAAGGCTGGCTTGGCCGCGCGCTAAAGCAGATTGACCCCAACTCCGAGAATCCCGTAACCGGCCTCAACGTCGGGCAGGCTCTGCCTCGCGCGCTGGTAGCTCCGGGCGTCTCGGTCGCTTCGGTTGCCGATGTGTCCACTTACGGCTTGCTCACGAACATAGAGCAAGAGCAGCAGCGCCAGCAGGTACTCGAACGCTTCGCGAATATGTACGGACCGGCAGTCGGCAGCGGGCAGGTAATGGAATATCTCGGGCAGACCGGTCTTGACGCGCTCAAGGGCGCCGACATCCTGAAGGTTGCGCCGAACCAGTACGAGTCCAGTGTTGAATACGGCGCGAGCCCGATAGCGCAGAAGCTGCGGGACATTGCCATGATTCACACCGCGGATGTTGGCACGCGCGTCTTCTACACCGACCACGGCAGCTTCGACACGCACGCGGCGCAGGCGACTACGCACGCGCAGTTGTGGACCGACGTCTCCGAGGCGGTCGCAGACTTCTGGGACGACCTGCGCGAGCACGACGCGGACGACAATGTGATTATGTTCATGTTCTCGGAGTTCGGACGCAGGGTTCGAGACAACGGCTCCGGCACCGACCACGGTGCGGCAGGGGTTGCGTTCGCCATCGGGCCGAATGTCAATGGCGGCTTCTATAGCGAGTACCCAGAGACGCGCGCAGAAGCGCTGCAGCAGGGCGACCTCGTACCCAACCAGGACTTCCGCGGCGTGTACTCCACGGTGCTCGAAGACTGGATGAAGTTGGACGCGCCCAGCGTGGTCAACGGGCAGTTCGAGGCGCCGGCTTTCATCCACACCAACGGCGGCAGCCACTAGACCGAAGTTCGGCATTGGTTCACTTGCCATGCAATCCCCGCAGTTCGCAGACAACTCGGGCTGCGGGGCTGGCAGTGTAAATTCGGATTAGATCGGAAGGGGACATTGTGCTTACGACAACCGTATCAGGCCGCACTTGGAACTTCAGCCACGCAATCGGACGCAATGCTGCGGCGGGCAACGGCTTCACGCAGCCGACCGATGTAGCAGTGGCGCCGGGCGGCGTTCTATATGTGCTAAACAGAGGGCAGGAAGGCGCCGGCGGCGTGCAAGCGCCCAACAAGCGAATCGGCAAGGTCACCATAACTGAAGAGTTCATTGGCGACTTTGCGCGCGAAGAGCTTGTCTGGCCGATGAGCATCGCCGTTGACAGCGCGGGAAACCTGTACTGCACGGACGAATTCGACAAGAAAATCAAGGTCTATGACACGGACGGCATCAATGCGGGGGAATGGGACGGCGATGGCAATCTCGGTAGCCCGTCCGGTATCGCCTGCGACGCGGACGACAACATCTATGTTACGGACGCGGCCTCTAACGAGGTGAAGAAGTTCAGCAGCGACGGCAAGCTCCTCGCGTCGTTCGGCGGCGCGGGCAGTGCGCCCGGCGAGTTCAACCGGCCTTGGGGCATTACCATCGGCTCGGACGGCGGTGTGTATGTTGCGGACTGGGGCAACAACCGCGCTCAGAAGTTCTCCGCCGACGGCGAGCATCTCGCCACCTACGGCGAAGAGACTAGCGGCGCTGCCGGCGCGCTCAACCATCCGTCCGACATTGCCGTGGACAGCGAGGGCGATGTATATGTCTCTGACTGGGGCAACAAGCTCGTCAAGATATACGAGAATGATGGACCGGTGCTCACACAGCTCGAAGGCGACGCCATCGAGTTCTCCAAGTGGGCGAAAGAGGTCGTGGAGTCCAACCCGGATGTGGTGAAGGCATATCGCCGCGTCAAGGACACGCGGTCGCTTGGCTTGTTCAATCGCCCGGTCGGCATCGCAGTCGATGAGGACGACAACATAATCATCACCGACAGCACCCGTGGCCGCCTGCAAGTGTACGCCAAGGAAAAGGACTATATGGATCCGCAGTTCAACCTGTAATTGCGGTCAGCCCAAATGAGAAAGGGACGCCACGCATTCGGCAGGGCGTCCCTTTTTTTCGTCCATCACCAATCGCGTTTCGCAATCCCTCAAGTCAGCGCCACCGGATCGATGTCCACATTCCAGCCCTTCGGCACTTCTGCCTTGTCCAGCAACTCGCGTGGATTCTTGCCGCGCAGGATGATGTGCCAGCGATAGCGTCCACGCAGCCGCGCCGGGAACGCGGGCATTGGTCCCAGCACTTCCGTATCGGTAATGTCCCATTCCGCCCTGCGCCGGCGCAAATTCGTCGCCATGCGTATCGCCTCGGATTCGCACTTCGCTTGGTTGGTGTCCGTGTACAGCAGGCGAATTAGGCGGCTGTACGGCGGGTTGTCCTGCTGACGGCGATACGCCATCTCACGCATATAGAATAGCTGATAGTCCTGCGCCGCGGCCGATTGTATGGCGTAATTGTCCGGTTGGAATGTTTGGATGATTACCTTGCCTTCGGTGCTGCCGCGACCCGCCCTGCCCGCGACCTGATGCAGCAGTTGGAAGGCGCGCTCACCGGCGCGATAGTCCGGTATCGTCAACCCGACATCGGCGGAAACTACACCGACCAGCGACACGGATGGGAAGTGCAATCCCTTGGCGATCATCTGCGTGCCGACGAGCACCTGCGCTTCACCCGTTCGAAATCGCGTCAGTAGTTCTTCGTGCGCTTTTGGACTGCTGGCGATGTCCCTATCCCAGCGCAGCACGCCGACATCGGGGAAGCGCGCCGCGACTTCGGCTGCGACGGCTTCCGTGCCTATGCCGTAGTTGCGCAGGCGAGATCTTAGGCACTGCGGGCACACATCCGGCGGCAATCGCCGGCGTCCGCAATAGTGGCAAATGTAGCGCCGCGACGCCGCGTGGTAGGTGACGCTGACATCGCAGTGCCGGCAGCGCAAGCTGTACCCGCAACTGAAGCAGCGCAAGTGCGACGAAGTGCCGCGCCGGTTCAAAAAGAGCATCGCCTGTTCGCCGGAATCTAGGCAAGCTTGCAACGAATCGTTAAGCGCGCGGCTGAACATGTTAGTGTTGCCCGCGCGCAATTCTTCGCGCATATCCACGACCTGTACCGAGGGCATCGCGCCCGTGGTTGCTGTGCGTGCGCCCGCGTCCTTGTCCGTGTCCCCATCCGCGTCAATGAATCGCTTCGTAAGCCGGTGCAGCCGATACCTGCCGTTCATTCCTGCATAGTACGAGCCGACATCCGGAGAAGCGCTGCCTAGCACGACCAACGCCTGCGTCATATCAGACAGGCGCAGGCTGACCTGCCGCGCGTGGTATCGTGGCGCGGCGTCGTGCTGCTTGTAAGTCCACTCGTGCTCTTCGTCGATGACGATTAGCCCAAGGTCAGGCACCGGCGCAAACACCGCGCTCCGCGAGCCGATGACGAGATCGTACTGCCCGCGTCGTATCTTCCACCATTGGTCGAAGCGCTCGCCGTCCGACAAGCCGCTGTGCAGTACGGCGACCCTACTCGGGAATCGTGCGGCGAATCGTTCGATGGTCTGGTATGTCAGCGCGATTTCCGGAACGAGCACAATCGCTTGCTTACCCATCTGGATGCAGCAGTCCACCGCGTCCAAATAGACCTCCGTCTTGCCGCTGCCGGTTACACCTTCGATGAGGAAGGTCGTGCCAAGCGCAGCCGTCTGCTCGAACGAGCTGTGAATCGAAGTCGCTGCCTCAGACTGCTCTACATTGAGCCGCATTGTTGACGGCTGCGGAAACGACCTGCCGTCTAGCGGGTCTCGGTCTAGGGCGACGGTCTTGGTAGCGAGCCAGCCCCTATCCATGACCGTCTTGACTATGCTTGCTCCGAACTCGCGGCGGACCTCGGTGATTTCAATGGGTTCGTGGACTTCGCGCAGATGCTCGACAAGTGCCGCCTGTTTGCGCGCTCTCGTATTGTCAAGCCATTCGTCGATGTCCGATGCGCTGTCGGGCGCGATGCCGACTAGAGTACGATACTTGTGCTTAACCGACGGTTCGGGTAGGGAATAGTCGCGGTTTAGGATGTCGCGGCGTACTAGGCTTGCGACCGATGCGGCTGCGCCGTCGCCAAGCGCCTTGACTACGGCATCGTGGGTTGCGGAGCCGCGCTTGGATATATAGTCCATCACGCGCTGTTGCAGCGGTGTGATGCGGTTTTCGTCGGTGTCCGCGTCGCTCAATGTGAGATGGACGCGGGCGCGCACACGACCGCCAGGGGGCAGCATCGGCGTGGCAGCCTCGAACAGCGAGCAGACGTAGTATTCGCTAATCCATCGGGCGAGCCGCAGCCGCACATCGTCGAGCAGCGGCTCATCGAATACGACACTTGTAATGTCCCGCGTGTCCGCGTCCGCGACTTGCGTATGATCCGCAAGCGAGAATACTATGCCTTGCAATGTGCGCGCGCCGAACGGAATGCGCACGAGATTGCCCGGCGACACGCCCATCCCCCGTGGAACGCGATAGCTGAAAGTGCGACCGGGCGCGGTCGGCACATCCACCGCGACCTCCGCAAATCTCTCGTTTCGCTGTTCGGCCATATCGTCCTCTGCGCGAGTATGCCGGCAGGCTAATCCGGCGCTTAAGGCATTTTGCGATTGCGTACTATGGAAGAGTTAACCACCATCCTGGCACCATCCTAGCCATTCGTCATCAAAGTTGAAAGAACGCATTGGGGCAGGTTTCATTGAGTCTTGCGTTCAATCGTATGGTTGCGGGCGTATGATTACGCCCCACTAGAAATACTTCTCGCAAAATAGCAAAAGGGCAGACTTCTCACGGTCTGCCCTAATGTGTATTCGTAGATTGTTCACTTGAATACCTACCGGCGTTCTTTGATGCGGGCGGCGCGGCCGGACAGGTTGCGCAGGTAGTACAGCCGCGACCGGCGCACCTTGCCGCGCCGTGTTACCGTGACCGACTCCACATTGGGCGAGTGCATGAGGAATGTGCGCTCTACGCCGATTTCGTAGCTGACGCGGCGCACCGTGAACGACGCGCCCGGACCTCCACCGCGCTTGCGAATGACGACGCCTTGGAACGCCTGCAAGCGGGTGCGTTCACCCTCGGTAACTCGGATTTCCACGCGCACGGTATCGCCGGGCTGGAACTCTTCGATGTTCGGATTTGCTTCTAGTTGGACTAACTCGTGCGCTTCCATTAACACTTTCCTATAACAAGTGGTGATTATTCAATTCTTACATGCTATTCTAGCGTTAATCTATTGGCACGCGCAAGTTATTCGGCGCACTGCGGACACTGGCTTGCGCGCGCTGGCATCAGTTGAATATAATCTCTGCTGTGGATTGTGGCGGTGGCTTGGTGGTGGTCTGGCATTTTTATCATATTGAAGGAAATTGATAGGAGAGTTAAATGGCAGCGAGTGTTGCATATCTTTCCCCGAACGGGGATCTTTTGGAATCTTTTCAGGCGAATGCGCCCGAAGGCGCGGAGGTCAAGTGGGTCGATTCGTCCCAGTCCATAGAGGATCAGGCGAAGGACCTAGAAGGCGTTGCGGCGGTTGTCGTTACGCCCAGCGTATATTCCGTTGAGCTTGCTCGGCTGACGCCTAGCGTGCGACTTGTGCAGACGGTCAGCGCGGGCACGGACATGATCGACAAGCAGACGCTCGGCGAGCTAGGCATTCGCGTGGCGAACAACGGAGGCGGCAACGCAATCGCTGTCGCGGAGCACACGATTACGCTGCTGGTCAGCGTGTTCCGTAAGATGCAGCTGCAGTACAATGCGGTGAAGGCGGGCGAATGGATGGGCAACATCCGAACGGACTGGTTCTCGCAGGCGCACGAAATCGCGGGCAAGACGGTCGGCATTGTCGGGCTTGGGCGCATCGGTTCGCGCGTGGCGCGGCGGCTGCAGGGCTGGGAGTGCGAGATCATCTACTATGATGAGGTAGCGATTGACCCCGAGCTGGAAGCCGAACTGAAGGCGACGCGAGTATCGATGGACGAGCTGCTGCAGTCGGCGGACATCATAACCCTGCACGTGCCGCTCAATCGCAGCACGACCAAGCTCATCAGCGACCGCGAATTCGACTTGATGAAGCCGTCCGCGGTGCTCATCAATGCCTGCCGAGGTCCGGTCGTTGACGAAGCCGCGTTGATTCGCGCGATCGAGGAGAAGAAGATTATGGCTGCCGGTCTTGACGTGCTCGAAGACGAGCCGACATCGCCGGACAACCCGCTCTTCGCATTCGACAATGTGCTGATTACGCCGCACCTCGCCGCGTTCACGCAGGAATCGGGCGAGCGCAGCCGCGCCTTCGCAATCCACAACACCTCGCAGGTCGCAATAGGCGAAGAACCCGAGTCCATCGTCCTGCCCGACTAGCCGTAATAGCGTTGTATGCTGGGCGTCTATGAGGCGCCTAGCCTCTTCAAGAAATCCGATGGGGCGAATTGCTGTGGGTGATTCGCCCCTTCTTCACTTACGCGGGCGCCGGGTGCTACCGACATGTCGGATTTCGGTGTAATCGGTCTGCCCGATTAGCGCGCGGTCGAATGAAATATGCTACCCGATTCGCAGACTGAAGGGGAGTCAATCCCGTATGCTGGGCGTATATGGCACGCCTATCTTCTTCAGGAAGTCCAGTGGGGCGAACTCCAGCAGGTGATAGGCTTCTTCTTCACTTATACCGGATCCGAGCGCGACGTTCTTCGCGAATTCCGGTGTGAGCAGATCGCCGGGTTCGTGCGAGTCCGAGTCTAGTATTAGGCGCGAGCCGGCTGCCTTCGCCATGCGCACTACGTGACCGTTTGTGAAGCTATGACCCTTACGCGCAGACACTTCGAGGAATATATCCTTCTTCGCGGCAATTCGCGCTTCTTCCAGCGTAATTAGGCCAGGGTGGGCTAATCCATCCACATGGTCCGATCTGAGCGATGCCATATTCGTGCCCGGTTCGACCGGCTCTACGACTGTTTCGCCGTGCACGGCAACGACCTTCGCGCCTAGCAAGCGTGTGTCCCTCGCCACCTCGTCGATGTCGTCTTTGGGCGCGTATTCCCTTGGGCATTATCCTGATGGTCGAGCTGGTCCGTCGTATTGCATGCTTTGCGGAAGAGCGGCAATCAATCCGATACTAACCAGTGCCTTCTGCACAACATAATTCGCCACATCGTCCAGCGATTTCGGCTTCAGGTAGAAAGGCGGTTCCGGCGGCAAGACCGTTACGCCAAGCCGCGAGAGCGCCGCCATATTCTCGAGGTGAATGGCGCTGAGCGGCGTCTCGCGCGGCACGATGGTCAGCGGACGGCGTTCTTTCAGGCAGACGTCGGCGGCGCGGCGAATCAGATTGTCGGCGAATCCGTGCGCAAGGGCGGCGACAGTTGACATGCTGCACGGCGCGATGACCATGCCCCGCGTGGGGAACGAACCGCTCGCAATCGGCGATTGAATGTCGCCCGGCGCGCAATAGGTGAAATCGCCCAAATCGCGCCAATACTCAAGCGCCTCGCCGAACGAAGTGTCCATTTCTTGTTGCCAGACCATCCGCGCGGCGTTGGAAGCGGTCGCGATGACGGGTATGCCGCTCTGCAATACCGCGTCAATCAAGCCGTTTGCAATCATCGAGCCGCTTGCGCCGCTGATGCCAATGACGACTGGATGATTTGGCGCAATTTGATTCGTCACGGGAAACTGTGTCATATCAGCACCGCTGCTAGGGTTGCCACGAACATCGTCGTGGATACGTAGGCGTTGATACGGAAGAACGCCATGCCAAGGCTGGATAGGTCGTCCGGTGAGACCAGCCGGTGCTTATACACAAGAAAGCCGCCTGCGAGCAAGATGCCGATGTAGTATGGCCAACTCAAGCCTAGCCATAGCCCAAGCGCGAGAAGTGCGACGAGCGCGAGCGGGTCTAGCACACGCGCCCAGCAGAACGCGCTGCGCACGCCGAAGCGACTCGCGACCGAGTGTAAGCTCGCTTCCTTCTGGAATGCGTAATCCTGCGTATGATACAGGATGTCGAAGCTGCCTGCCCACAGCGCCACCGCAAGCGACAGCAAGACCGGCTGCCAAGTGAGGCTGCCGGTTACGCCAATCCACGCCGCGGACGGTGCGATGGCGAGCGCCCAGCCCAGCAGCAGGTTCGATGTCCACGTGAAGCGCTTGGTGTACGGGTAGAATATGAGATATGCGACCGCGACCGGCGTGAGCATCAGCGCGAGTGGATTCAGCTGGTAGGCGGCGAAGACGAAGACGAAGAGCGCCGCGATTGTCAGGATCGTCATATCGCGCAGGGAAAGCTTGCCCGACGGCAAATGCCTGCCGGCGTTGCGCGGGTTCTGCGCGTCAATGTATCGGTCGATGATGCGGTTCGCCGCCATTCCGACGGTGCGCGCGCCTACCATAGCGACGGTAATCCAGATGAACTGGTGTAGTGTAGGATGCCAGGTTGCGCCGTCTGATGCGGTCCACGCCGCGAGAATCATGCCGGTGTATGCGAAGGGCAGGGCGAATATGCTTTCCTGAAACCTGATGGCGTCCATGAATAAGCCCATCTTTCGCGCTGCCGAAATTGGGATTGCCGCCGCGTTCATATTTTGTACTCCCGCCACTTGGAATCGACGAGTGACTTGATTTCCTCGCTCATCACGATGTCGGGTGGCCATTCGCGATTGCGGCCGTCCAGCCGTCCCTTCGCGGTTGCGTCTATGCCCATCTTTGTACCATACCGCGGCGTTGCGCTGGCGTGTTCGAGGTCGTCTAGCGGTCCTTCCGAGAACACGATGTCAGCGCCCGGATCGAGATTTGCAGTAACGCGCCAAGCCACTTCCGACAGGTCCTGCACATCGACATAGTGATCGACGATGACGATGACTTTCGTCAGCATCATCAAGCCTAAGCCCCAGAGCGCGTTCATCACCTTGCGCGCGTGTCCCGGGTATTCCTTGCGGATGGATACTATGACGAGGTTGTGGAATATGCCCTCGGCGGGCATGTTGATATCCTTCACTTCGGGCAACGCCGCTTGCAGCGCGGGCAGCATGATGCGCTCCGTCGCCTTGCCCATGAAGAAGTCTTCCTTGGGCGGCACGCCCACGAATGTCGTGGGGTAGATCGGATTGCGCCGGTGCGTTATCGCCGTGAGATGGAACACCGGGTAGTCGTCTTCCATCGAATAGTAGCCGGTATGGTCGCCAAACGGACCCTCCGGTCGCAATTCGCCGGGCACTACATAGCCTTCTAGCACGATTTCCGCGTGCGCCGGCGCTTCAAGGTCGATGGTCTTGCACTTGACCATCTCGACCGCCTTGCCGCGAATGACGCCGGACGCCGCTATCTCGTCCATATCCGGCGGCAGCGGCATTGAGCCGGTCCATATCGTCGTAGGGTCGCCGCCGAGCGCAACCGCGACATCGAGACGGTCTAGCCTGCGCTCTTCGCCGTCGCGGAAGTGCCGCGCGCCGACCTTGTGCGACTGCCAGTGCATGCCCATCGTCTTGCCGTCGAACACCTGCATCCGGTAGGTGCCGACATTGCGCCGCCCGGATGTTGGGTCGCGCGATATGACAAGGGGCAGGGTGATGTATCGCCCACCATCAAGCGGCCAGCACTTGATGATGGGGAATGCGTTCACATCTGCGTCATCCCCGGTGAGCACGACTTCTTGGCACGGCGCGCTCTTGACCATCTTCGGCTGACTGCGCGCAAGCCCTGCCAGATCGCCAACGGTCTTGAGTTTGTTGACGATGCCGGCCGGCGGACCTTGCGTGAGACCGAGCAGCTTGCGAACGCGGTCAGTCAACTCGTCGATATGGTCCACGCCGAGTGCCCAGGCGACGCGCTGGTGCGTGCCGAATATGTTGATGAGAACGGGGATGTTTCCGCCGTCAACATTCTCGAACAGCAGCGCGGGACCGCCATTCGCGATGACGCGACTGGCAATCTCGGTGATTTCCAGATCGCTGCTGACGGGCGTCTTTATGCGGCGCAACTCGCCCTTGCGCTCAAGGAATCTGACGAACTCACGCAAGTCCTTGTAATTGCTCATGCGCTCACTGTGCGGCGCGGCTGCCCGATACGCCAGCCGCTCTGATTTCAGTGGAAGATATGTCGCTGCGAAACGCAGACTCCGGTATCGGGGTAAACATGGGCTCGAATCCGTCCGGAATCCTGACATCTGCGAGCGTGTGGAATGTGTTGCCATCGACACGTCCTGCGACCAAAAAGTCGCAGTCGTGTTCGCGCATCTGCTGTAAGGCGAGCAGCATTTCGGTCTCGCTGTTGCTGTAATACTTCTTGTCAAACAGCCTTACTGCGGTATCTACGCCGATGATGAATGTGCATCCGGGTAGCAAGTCCGCCTTCTTGTAGAACACGGGCACGCCGGTTAGCACGATTGGCGCAGCGCCGGTGAACTGTGCTACTCTGCGCCGCACTTCGCCCGCTTCAAGCGGTGGCTTGTCAGCGTTGGCGACGGATAGTTCATAGACGACCGGTTTGTCTAGCATTTCGGATGCCGTCTTCACCATTGCCGCGTGTCCTTCATGCAGCGGGTTAAACGACCCGGATAATATGCCGCCATGAAACGGTTCGTCTGCGCGCATGCTGCCGTCAGGATGCACGACTGCCTTGCCAATATGTCCTGCCATCAGCGCATCGATGGGATCGGCGTATTGCACGCTATTGCTTTCAACGTACTCGGTCGTGTCGAGATGCAGGTCGTCGTCGAATGGCAAGCATGCCGCATCGGATAGCGCACGCAGCACTAGCATACTTGCCAAAGCATCTTCACCGGCGCGGTCACGGAGTTCTTTGACGAAAGTCAGATTGTATGTCGCAACGCCCGCCGCGCTCCAAGCCGCGATGTGGCAACGATGGTCGCCGCGTTTGGTGCGGTCGGTGGCGATGGTAGCAGTGCACGCTATGCCGACGACGGGCGCGCTGCCTTCTCGAAGATGCAGCGCGCGTCGGTACGCGGATTTCGCCATTGCGACCGCGGTGTCTTCGGATACGAATTGCTGTGGCTCTCCGCCCACGAACTCGGTGAGCGACGATGATGCATACGGCACGAGTATCTCGAGGACGGTGCGGGACGCTCCTGCGACGCCAAGCAGCCACGAAATCGCCGCGGAGCCGGCACCGGCGACAGATATGACCGCCATCATATCGCTGTCGTGGATGCGCTGCACGAAGGCTGCTGGCATGGTGGATTGTGAGTTCATGGTCAGTCGCCGTGTCGTCCACAATTGACGAATATAGTTGAGTGAGGTCCTTCTTGAATTGTAGCAGATGAGGTCATAGCTATGGCAAATGGAAACGCGATTCGGGTTAGTGGCTAGTGAGTTTCGCGGTAATGTTCGATAACTTGCAGAATTCCGTCGTATAGGCTGACTTGCGGCCGCCACGACAGGGATTGGATGGCTTTGGACGGGTCGAGGTTAACATGCTCTGCTTCGCCTGGGCGAACGGGTGCGTAGCGCGGTTGCATAGATGAATCGCTCGCGGCGCGCACAGCATCGAATATCTCAAAGTCCGATACGCCGATACCCCAAGCAAGATTGTAGGTCTCGTTGTCGCCGGTAGTGTCGAGCGCGGCGGTGTTCGCGGCGACGATGTCGTTGATGAAGATGTAGTCTCGGGTCTTGCCGCCGTCACCGAATATGGTCGGCTGTTCTCCGCGCATGAACTGGCCGGTAAATATGGCAACGATACCCGCTTCTCCGTGCGGATTCTGACGGGGACCGAATACATTGCCGTAGCGAAAAATCTTGTGCCTTATGCCGTATGTGTCGGTGTACAGGCGGACGAAGTTTTCTACACTGAGCTTAGAGACGCCATAGACGCTTTCCGGACTTAAAGGGTGGGTTTCGTCCATAGGCAAGTGGTTGGGCTTGGCATAGACTGCGCTGGTGGACGGGAATATGATACGCTCGACGTCATGCTTTACCGCGCATTGAAGCACGTTCAGTGAACCGATAATGTTCACTTGGGCGTCGTGCGTGGGGTCATACATGGAGTTGCGGACGCTCACTTGGGCGGCGTGGTGGCTTACTACATCGGGTTTCGCCTCCGCGAATACTAATTCCAAGCCGTCGGGGTCATTGACGCTGACATCGAAGAACTTTGCGTATGGGTTCAGGTTGTCGCGGCTGCCTTCGGACAGGTTATCGACTACGGATACGGCGTGGCCTTGCTCTACTAGGGTATCGACTATGTGGGAGCCGATGAATCCGGCACCTCCGGTTACGAGTACGCGCATTGACTGACCTCGTTCGGTACTTTACTCGGTAGATATATCTAGGGTTGGCGCAAATGATTGCGGTGATATGAGGGCGAGCGTGAATTCTCATTGCCCCATCCTAACCTTACCCTCCAGAGGGATGGTGCTATTTTGACTTGAATCAAATAATTATGTGGTTTGAGACACTGCCAATTTTTCTTGTGATGTAATACATTGTATTGTAATGGCGGTGTAAGGGAGATTTCAAAGATGCGAATAGCGGCGAAGGTGTAGAGTGCTGAACATTTGGAGAAGGCGTGCGTCTGATGAGGATGGGGACGCGCTGAATCTACCACGGACTAATTCGGTGCTGGTGACGGTAACGAATCCGCGCCTGCAGTCGCGGTTTTTGACAAGCCCGCTCGTCATCATATATTTCTTCGTCGCCATCATCGGCTTGGGGACGCTGCTTCTGCTGCTGCCGTTCAGCACGCGGGCCGACGGCTCCGCTCCGTTCACGGTCGCGCTGTTCACCGCGACATCCGCAATCACCGTAACCGGGCTGGTCGTGCAGGACACGGCGTTCTACTGGACGCGCGCAGGGCAGGCAATCATCTTGGGCATGATATATGTCGGCGGGCTGGGCTTCATGACCATCGCCACATTCTTGCTCATACTGCTCGGGCAGCGCGTTACGCTGACGCAGCGCTTGCTGATGCGCGAAAACCTGATGCTAGACCAGTTCGGCAATCTGGTCAGGCTGACTGTCGCCATCGTCATAGTCGCTACGGGCATACAGCTGCTTGGCTTTGTCGTCCTGTTCATATACTTCTTCCTTTTCGTGTATCCGATAGGTGAGGCTCTCTGGCAGGCGCTTTTCCACGCGGTTTCGGGCTTCAACAATGCCGGTTTTATCGCGTTCAACCATCCTGGCGGATTGGCAGTCTTCAAGTCTGATAGATTCGTCATCGGCGTGCTCGCGATGCTGATTTTCATCGGCGGAATCAGTTACCTTGTGGTCATTGACCTGTTTCGAGCGCGGCGGTTTTCGCGATTTTCGCTCAACACCAAGTTGGTGATAATCGCGACTCTGGCATTGCTGCTGGTCGGTTTTGTGTCTTTCTACGGGCTGGAATCGGAAAACGCGGATACGATTGGCGGCATGCCGTTGGCGGACAAAATCGCGGTGTCGGCGTTTCACGCCGTCAGCGACAGGACTGCGGGTTTCAACATCGTGGAAACAAATAGAACGCGCGAAGGGACAAACTTGCTGCAGATGGTAATGATGTTCATCGGCGGTGCGTCAGCGTCAGTCGCGGGCGGCATCAAGGTCAACACGATGGCGGTAGTGTTTATCGCTATGATAGCGCAGATTAAGCGGCGCAATAATACATCCGCATTCGGCAGGGAAGTGCCTGATCGCCAAGTTCAGCGCTCGTATCTGATTATGTCCGTGTCGGTTGTGTTTGTATTCGCCGTTGTGATGCTTCTGAGTGTCACCGAAGAAGGCACAGACACGCTCGCCATCATATTCGAGACGATTTCCGCGTTTGGCACCTGCGGGCTAAGCCTTGGCATTACTCCAGCGCTTTCGCCCATCGGTCAGGTAATCATCGCGGCGACGATGTTCGTCGGCAAATTGGGACCTCTGATGATAGGCGTAACGATGGCGCAGGGTTCGGAGCAAGACCTGTACCGATACGCGCAAGAAAGGGTTACAATAGGGTAACGGGCATCAGGGTAACGGGTATTATTCATGCAGCAAGGTGAGCGCTTATGAAGATGCAGATTGTGGTAATTGGGCTTGGGCGCTTTGGCTCCAGCGTGGCTCAGAGTCTGTACAACAAGGGGCACGATGTACTTGCGATTGACGACGACGAAGTGAAATCGCAGATGATGATGGGCAAGGCGACCCACACGATCACCGGCGATGCAACGAACGAGATAGTGCTGAGGCAACTCGGCATACACGAGTTCGATGTCGCGGTGGTGGCGATTGGCAGCAATCTCGTCGCCAGCGTAACGGTTACGGTTATGCTCAAGGAGATGGGCATGAAGTATATCGTGGCGCGCGCCGGCGACCAGCTGCACGCCAACACATTGGAACGGCTCGGCGTGGACAAAGTCGTGCAGGTGGAAACGGAGATGGGCGCGCGCTTGGCACACTCGCTCTTCCACCCAGATGTGCAGGAATATATGGAAATCCTGCCCAATTTCGGCATCAGCAAGATAAAGGTGCCGAGTAGATTCTCGGAGTTCAGCATCGGCGAGTTGCCCGGATTCCACAATCCGCGAGACTCCAGCCAGGCGGTGCTGGCAATATCGCGCGGCAGGAACATCACGCTCAAACCTGAGAGCGAGGACCGGTTGCGCGCCAACGACTGGCTATTTCTCGCCGCAGATGATGTAATACTTGACGACTTGACGGCCTGATCGAACGCATTGGTTTCATCAAGCATAAACTGACCGCACGTCGTCTGAATACACTTAGATCTGAATACACTTAGAATTGATACGCGCGGATGTGCACACACACGGAGAAACGGAGCGATGGCACGAAGGCTTGCATACTTGGGGCCACCAGGAACATATTCCGAGGAGGCTGCGCTTCTGTACGACTGCGACGCCGAACTGGTCGCTGCGGCGTCACTGCCCGGCGTCATCGATTCCTTGCATATAGGCGAAGCGGACGAGGGCATTGTGCCGATCGAGAATAGCCTCGAAGGCGCGGTAACCTTCACCGCCGACCTGCTGATACATGAGACGCAATTCAAGATAAAGAGCGAGCTCGTCCTTCCAATACACCACTGCCTGTTCGCAAAGGAAGGCACGGATCTTGACGCAATTGAGGTCGTGTATTCGCATCCGCAGTCGTTGGGGCAGTGCCGAGATTACCTGCGGCGGCGCTTCCCGGACGCGACTAGAATGCCATCGCTGAGCAACTCAGCCGCCGTTGGCGAAATGGTGGACAGCGAATTGAACGCGGTCGCGATTGCCGGCAAGCGGGCGGCGTCATTCTTCGATGTGCAGATAATAGACGAGAGTGTTGAGGACAACCACAGCAATGCTACTCGATTCATCGTGCTTGCGTCGGAAGACGGCGCGCCCACCGGCAACGACAAGACTTCCATCTGCTTCCATTTCGACGCGGACAGACCTGGCAGCTTGGTCGGCGTGCTTATGGAGTTTTCAGACAGGGGAATTAACCTGAACAAGATTGAATCGCGGCCGACTAGACTTAGCCTAGGACGGTATTTCTTCCTTGCTGACATTGAAGGGCATCACGAGGATGAGGAAGTTCGCCACGCATTGGAGGCGATTGCGGAGAAGGCATCGACGATGAAGGTGTTGGGGTCTTATCCGAAGTTCATGTCGGAGTAAGTGGTGCGGCAATTTACCCAATCTCATCCTTCTCCAAAGAGGAAAGGGAGTTCGTCGCAAATAAGAAATCCCCGCTTGACGACATAGCCAGGCGGGGATTTCTTAATAAATTGCAATTTCGGGGCTAAGCGTTCCGCTGCGCCTCGGGGTCTGTAGTTTCGTCGGCGCTATCGGGATTGCGGTTTATGCGCGCGCTGACTTGCTCCACGACCGGGTTTATGCGCTCGCGCGCTTGCGCCACGCCGACCGATGCACGGTCTTTCGCCTGCGTTCTTGCCTGTGCCGCGAGTTCTTCCGCAACCGCTCGCATCGCCACGCTGCGCTCTACAAGGTCAGTGCGCGTATCAGATCCCTTCTTGGGCGCCAGCAGCAATGCCGCCAGTGCGCCAATTACGCC
This sequence comes from Chloroflexota bacterium, assembly GCA_009840355.1. Classification (NCBI taxonomy): domain Bacteria; kingdom Bacillati; phylum Chloroflexota; species Chloroflexota bacterium. The sequence continues at coordinate 34,598 of VXNZ01000017.1, read as the reverse complement.
GCCGAGTATGAAGCCGATTACGAACGAGCCGCCGCCGCTGCCGTTGTTTGCCATCTTTGCTGTTGTCCTTTCACTTCTTCTTCGCTCCTCTGAGGAAGGCGAATATTTTGCCGACGCCGAAAGCAACGCTTGAACCAGCCGCTGCCGGTCCCACGATGTTTTCGGACACTGTGTTGACGATTTCTTCAGTATTGTCCAGTATGCGCCCTGCCGAGTTCAGGGCTCGCGTAACCTTTCGATATATTGCCACGACGGTGATCAAGATAACTAGGATTATGACAAGCACTAGCAGGTCTGTGATGAAACCCACGTAGAATGCTATGTCCTGCAATATCTGGGGGACCATTGCGCGTTATCTCTCTCCGCTGTCAATCAATCGTAGCATGGCTGTGTTAATTACGGCAAATTGGCCGTCGATGAGAAGTGGCATTTAGTCTGGCATAAAGAAGGGCGCGTAACTCTGGGAAGGGATACGCGCCGCTTTTTCGTTTCGACACAATTTGCCGGGCTGTCCAAAAGGCAACTTATAGCCAATTACGGCTTGATGAGCATTCTGACGAAGCCCGCGTCGTCGTCGCGCTGCGTCAGGATGCTGTGGTTGCGCTTTTCCGCCCAGACGATTACATCGTATGTATTCAGTACATCGGGGATTAGCACTTCGACGAAGGACTCGCCGTCGTTGTCGATGTGCTCCGTCAGGGCTGCGATGATGCCGGCGCAGGTCTTTCCCGTGCCATCGATAACTACCCATTCGTTGCCCGCGCTGCCGTTCGTCGAGCCGTTGCTAGACTCCACTGCCGGAGCGGTGGCGAACACATCGACTTCGCCGCTTAGGCGCATATCGAGCTGCCGCTTAAACTCGGCGACCGGCTCCCAGTGAACACTGGAAGTCCTGTCGTCCAACTTCTGGCAGGCGGCGCCGCGCACGCCCACGATGTCCGGGTTGATGCGCGCAAGTTCGTCGAGGTCGCTTATGCGCAGGTGGCCCGACAGCGCTGTGCTCATACCCGCTTCTTTGCCCTCGAACACCATATCGCGCAGTTCTTCCTCGCGGATAAAGTCGAACAGATTGCGGCCGTCTTTCGTCAGCGTATCAATCAGCCAGCCATCGCATTTGGTTTCGATTGCCAACTTGTTCATGTGATGCGGTTCAAGCCCACCGAACAGTGCGTTATCCGCGAACAGCGAGCCGATTAGCTTCGTCTCGAATCCGTCGAGCGCCTCGCGGCTGGCGTGCAGCGTCTCGAGCGCAAGTTCGTATTCGTGGTCCATAAATCCGACCTTAACCGATGTGGCGTTGATGACGCCAGCAGCATAGACTGCCATCGCGACTGTGCCAACCTGATGTGGCACGACGCCAAGCGTAACGCTCGCGTGTCGCTCCATTGGGATTGCCGTGCGAACATCACGGACGATATGCGGGTGCGCCGAACCGACGAGCGCTTCCTGCAAATTCTTCACATCAATAATGTCGGCGCCGCCCTTAAGGGCTTGCAGCGCCTCTTCCAAGTTCTGAACGCTCACCATCAGAATCATAGCGAGAACCTTCCTTGAATGTTAAGTGTTGCTCGTGTTCCCGTGCCCGTACTCCGGGACTATCCGCGAAAACGGGCAAACTACAGTTCGGCAAGCGCCTCTTCGACGTCCGCCTTCAGCTCTGTTTTCTCTTCGTCGGTCAAGTTGATGTGCGGCTGCCGGACATGTCCGCCTGCCATTCCCATCACTTCGCCCCAGTATTTGCACATTGGGGCGGGCAGCGCGCCGTTCGCCTTCTGCACTGTGCTCGCCCACCACTTGTCGGAGACCGCCTTGATCGGGCGTACATGCTTCGCGTAGAAGTCGTCGTCTAGGTCGCCGCGCATCGCCTTGTCGATGAACTGGTTGTAATAGTTTTTGCCGGGCAGGTCGAACCGCCAGTCCGAGGTATTGGCGAACATAACCTGCTGCTCAAAGCCCAGCTCGCGTCCCTTGAACATAATCCATTCGTCGGGCGTGCTGATGATGGCATCCCTGCCTAGCAGTTGGTGCGCTTCGATGGACAGGTCCGGGTTGAAGCTCGCCTCTTTGACGCCCACGACATTGGGGATAGAGCAGATTTGCCTGAGCCCTTGCGCGCTCATCACGATGCCGAACTGCGGCGAATTGTAGTACATGATGGCGAGATTGGTGTTGTCCGCGAGCGTCTGCATCCAGTCAACGACCTGCGCTTCAGTCTTGGTGACGAAGTACGGCGCTGCGCAGATTAGCAAGTCGAACCCGACCTCTTCCGCGTGCTTCGCGAGCGCAATCATGTCTTTGTAGGAAGTGTGTGTCACATGCGCCGCAATGGGCCATTCGCCGCCTGCTTCGTCCGCGACCACGTCGAAGACTCGCAGCCGCTCTTCCTGCGTCAGGCTCCAGAATTCGCCCATGCCCCAGGTGCAGCCGCCGCCCTGCGTGCCGAGCGAGCGAATATGGCGGATATTGTTGCGCATGCCCTCTTCGTCGAACTCGTCTCCGGGCGTGAATGGGGTCATCAGGGTTGTCCACTGTCCGCGCAGATTTTCGCGCGCCCAGCTCATTGCTTCGCTCTTAGTATATTCAGCCATTTCTACCTCCTAGTTGCGTCGGCGCACTACAGACGGAACAGGTTTTTGGCAACTCTAATCTGTGATTTAGTCGCTCCCTTTTTCAGAGAGTCGGTTGGGTCGTGCAGTATCTTGTTCACGATGGAGCGTGTTAGCGTCTCGACAACCTGCCGGTCTTCCGGCGACATATCGCCGAGTAAGTCGAGCGCCTTGTTCAGCTCACGGCGGCGGATGTCGTCTGCGTTCCGCCTTATCGCCTTCACTGTAGGCAGTGCGTCCAGTGAATCCCACCACAGCATGAATTTCGCAACTTCGTCGTCAACTATGAGTTCGGCGTCTTTTGCGGCGCGCTGGCGCTCTGCCATGTTCTCCTCCGCGATTGCGGAGAGGTCGTCAATGTTGAACAGCTGCACATTGTGATTATGGGCTATTTCCGGGTCGATGTCGCGCGGAATTGCCAGGTCAAAGGCGAACAGAGGCGAATCTTCATGGTCGCGCTCATGCGTGCACACCATGTCCGGAGTGATCACGTAACTCGGCGAATCCGTCGCCGCAATAACGATGTCCGCGACTTCCAACGATTCTTCGAGATTATGGAACGGTGCGACCGTGCCGCTCAGGTAAGCTGCGAGTTCCTGCGCCTTGCTTTCGGTGCGGTTCGCAATCATCAGGTCGCCGACGCCAACTGTGCGCAACGCCCGCGCGACAAGACTGCCGGCCTCGCCTGCGCCGATAAGCAGTGCGCGCCTATTTGAAATATCGCCCAGCACACGCTGAGCAAGTCGCACGCCTGCGTAGCTGATGGACAACGGATTGCGCCCGATGTTCGTCTCTTTGCGCGCTCGCCTGCCGACTCTCAGCGCGGCATGGAACAAGCCTATGCCGGTCATCTTGGCAGTGTTCGCTTGCGTGGCGGTGCTCAACGCCTTGCGCACCTGACCAAGTATCTGCGCCTCGCCGACAATCATGGAATCCAAGCCACTCGACACCTTGAACAAGTGCCGCACAGCTTCTTCGCCTGTGCGCTCGTAGAGGTGCGGCGACACGCTTTCCTCGGGCAAGTCATGGTATTCGGCGACGAATCGGTGTATCCGTTCGACCGCCTGTGGCGCGTCGTCGGTAACGGTGTAGATCTCAGAGCGGTTGCAAGTGGCGAGGATTACGGCTTCGCCCAGCTCGTCGCTGAGGATAGGCAGCGCTTCCGACACCTGATCGCTCATGAAAGACACGGACTCGCGGACTTCCAGAGGCGCGGTCTTGTGGCTTAATCCAACTAGCAGAATATCTTGCAAGACTGTTTAGCCCTTCATAAGCTGCTTGTAGTGCGTGCGCAGGCAGCGTGTGCAGAGTTTCATTCTCTTGGTCTTGCCGTCAACTTGTATCGTGGCTTTCTGCAGATTCGCCCGCCAGCGCCTCCGCGTGCGCCGTTTCGAGTGGCTGACATTGTTGCCCGATTGTCCCGCCAGCTTACGGCACACTTTTTCGCAGACTTTACTTTCTGCCATAGTTCACCTTTACTATTTCTATTGGGCGGAGTATAATCTCGCCGTAAGTTGTACATGCCCAACTGGCGCAAACGCACACGGACACACACGGGATTTCGCCTGTGAATTCGTACACAAAGATAGCACATTTCGGTTGAAAGGGCAACGAAAATGACAGTCGCGCTCCAAAATGCCACGCTCTCAGCCCGATGGTCGGGCGATGAATTGCTGGCGATGTTTACGACTGCCGCGCAAGTGTTGCAAAGCCATGTGAATCTTGTGAACCGTCTCAATGTGTTCCCTGTGCAGGATGGCGACACAGGTATCAACATGCTCCTCACACTACGAGACACGCTGGAAGAGGCGCGCGCGGCAGAAGGCGGAACGGCGGCGGCAGTAGCAAGGGCCATGTGGGACGGTGCGTGCATGGGCGCGAAGGGCAACGGCGGTTCTATCGTGTCGCAGCTGTTCAAGGGTATGGCAGAAGCGTTCGACGGCAAGGAATGCGTGAGCGCCAACGATTTCGCCGACGCGCTTCAGCTTGCAACAGCATATGCATACAACGCCGTAGGTAATCCTGTCGAAGGCACGATGCTAACGGTCTTCACACACGCCGCCAAAGCCGCACAGCAAAGCAGTGAAGCGGACGACGACGCGGAAACGATGTTGCGAGACGTCTGCACAGCTGCGCACGAGGCGGTGATTTTGACGCCTACGTTGCTGCCACGCTTGGAAGAAGCGGGTGTGGTAGATTCCGGCGGCTTGGGCTTGTGGATGATACTCGAAGGAGTTCGCCGCTGGGTCGCGCAAGACGACTCATCGCCTGACGACTTGGAGATGCCGTTGCCGGATGGCATTGATATTTCGGAGACTGCCGTCTCGCTCGATTTCCTGGACATGACTGAACATGAAGGGCATGGCTATTGCACGCAGTTCGTTATTCGCGGCGAAGGTATGAATATCGATGAACTGCGCGAGGAAATGAATGTGCGCGGCAGTTCCGGGGTCGTCATCGGCGATGCATCGGTCATTAGGGTGCATGTGCATACTGAAACTCCTGACTTGTTGATGGACTACGCGCGTGAGATTGGCGATGTCAGCCGTGTGAGCGTAGAGAATATGGACGAGCAGCGTGAACGGCTCGCCGCAATGCAGCGCAAGCAGGCGGAAGACGCGCTCTCGATGGTCATACCGATTCCCGTGCTTGCGGTCGCGTGGGGCGACGGTTTGGAGGCAGTGTTCCGACACGAAGGCGCGTCAGTGCTGGTCGCCGGCGATACGATGAACCCGAGTGTTCGCGATATTCTCGATGCGGTGGATGCCGTGCCATCTGAGCATGTCATCGTTTTGCCGAACAACGGCAACATCGTGCCTGCCGCTATGCAGGCGGCGGAAGCGGCCGAAAAGACGGTCCGGGTGATACCGACAACGAACATTCCGCAGGGCGTCGCGGCGATTTTAGAATATCAGCCGTATAGAAGCACGGACGATAACGCAGCCGGCATGGAAGATGTAATCGAAGATGTGCGAACCGGCGAGATTACCCGCGCTGCGCGCTCCGTTACACTTGACGGTATCAGCGTGGACGAAGGGCAGCTAATCGGCTTGTTCGATCGCAATCTCGTCGCGGCGGGCGAAGGGTTGGCGGACACTACGCTATCGATACTTCGCAGTGCAGAGGTGGACGACGGCGATCTGGTTACGCTGTACCGCGGCGATCCGATGACCGAAGCAGAGGAGAAAGAAGTAGTCTCGGCAGTCGAATCTGCATATCCTGACATTGACCTTCAACCCTACTATGGCGGTCAGCCATTCTACCACCTCATAATTTCGATAGAGTGAGTGAGTGTTATGACGATTCGAATTGTTACGGACAGCACGTCCGATTTGCCGAGTGATGTTGCGGATGAGTTTGGCATCGCCGTTATCCCGCAGAAGGTCATCTTCGGCGACGAGGAACTGCGCGAGAACATTGACATCAACGGCGACGAATTCTACCGTCGTGTGTCGAACAGCCCCAACTTGCCCACGACTTCGCAAGCGTCCGCCGGCGAGTTCAAGGACTTGTACGAGTCGGTCGCTGACGGTGCGGATGGCATCGTCTCTATCCATGTGTCCGCGGCGCTAAGCGGCACTGTCGATTCGGCGCGCTCCGGCGCAGAACAGGCAGACATCGGCTGCGGCGTGGAAGTGGTCGATTCCAAGATGGCCGGTATGGGCACGGGCTTGATCGCAATAGCGGCGGCGCGGGCGGCACAGGCGGGCGGCGACATGCAGGTGGTCATCGACGCGGCACAGAACGCGATCGGCCGCTGCGAAACCTACGTTCTGCTGGACACGCTCGAATATCTGCAAAAGGGTGGCAGAATAGGCAAGGCGCAGGCGATGGTCGCCACGCTGCTAAGCATCAAACCTTTGATTATCCTGCGCGAAGGCATCGTTGATGAGTTGGGCAAAGAGCGAACTCACAAGAAGGGCGTGGCAAGACTGCGCCGCACTACCGAAGAATTCGGTCCACTTGAAGACCTGTGTGTCAATTACACCACAACGCCCGACGAAGCGTCCAATTTCGCCGCCGAACTGCAGCACTTGCTCCCCGACGGCAAGCAGCCCTTCACCGCCCAAATAGGGCCTGCCGTAGGCACTTACACCGGCCCCAAAGCGCTAGGCATATCACTTCTGCGTCGGCAGTAGGGCATCTAATGCTTGAGAGTACGGTCTGGATTCATCCGTCGCGGTAATTCGGCAGCACCTGCTCCCTGTGGAGGACGGCTAATTTGGGGACAAGAGCGCCCGCATTACCAATATGAGGTGAATCGCGGCAAGGCATCGGCACTGACGGTAAGTCCGCAAAATCCCCTTTACACAAGCCCCGCGTCTCGTTTCGCCTGCCCAGAATGTGCGCTACAATTTGGGCATGGATAGAACAAGAGACGACACCGCGAACGGCAATAGCGCGAACGGCAACGAAAAGCTGCGAACTCTCGCGAACATTCTGCGCCTCGAACGGCGGCGAGGATACCGCAATGACGCAGTTATTGGCGGTTTGGACGCGTTCCTGCGGCGTTGGCAGGGCGAAATCGGCGTGCATTTGGACTTGCCGGCATCATACGCCGATATGCCCGCGGCACAGCGCAATCGTTGGGCAGACGCCATGCTAACGAAGATTGGCGCCGGTCCGTCCCAAGCCGGCGCGTCTGCACCGAAATCGTCCGAGTCATCCGTAAGGAAACAGCAGGAATGGAGCCAACCAGTTCACTTGGCAGACCGCTCCACCAGTGGAACTCCGGTGCAGAACGTGCAGCGAAAGCCACCTACGCCACCGGAGCATTCCGCCAAGTCCAACGCCACGCCGCGTAAGCCTGCCACCAGACGCGAGCCTCCTACCAAGCCCTTGAATCTGCGGCTTGAGGACGATGTTACGAAGATCCGCGGCGTGAACGCTCGCACCAAAACTCGGCTTGAGAGTCTTGGCATATCGACTGTAGAAGACTTGCTGTATCATTTTCCACACCGGCACGACGACTTCACGGCTGTGCGCAAGATCGCTCAGGTTGTGCCAGGCGAGACGCAGACGGTCATCGCGACTGTCTGGGAAGTTACGGAGACCGGTCGCGGGCGGTCGAGGAACGCGCAAGCAGTGTTGGGCGATGATACGGGTAACATCAGGGTAGTTTGGTTCAATCAGGCGTATTTGGTCAGGACGCTGAAGCCCGGCATGCGCATCGTCATCAGCGGCGTTGCGAAGGTGTATCGTGGGCGCGTCGTGTTCCAATCGCCGGACTATGACATATTCGACGAGCGCGAAGGGCAGACGCACGCCGGCAGGCTGGTACCGATATACTCGCTGACGGACGGTTTGTACCAGCGGACGATACGCCGCGCGGTCAAGCAGGCGCTGGACTCCGCGCTGCCCAAAGTGCATGAGTATGTGCCGGACGAGACGCTGCGCCTGTATGACCTCATGGGCTTGCGCGAGGCGATCGCATGCTTGCATTACCCTGATTCGCTAGAGCAAGTGGAAACTGCGCGCCGCCGTATTGCGTTCGACGAACTGCTGATGCTTCAACTCGTAGTAGCGCAGCGCAGGCTTGAGTGGCAGTCGTCCGGTGGAGCAATCTCTCTGCCGTCAGACGACGAACGGCTGGATGCGTTCTTGGCGTCGCTGCCGTATGCGTTGACGAACGCGCAGCAGCGCTGCCTGAACGAGATTCTGCGCGACTTGACGCGAAAATTCCCGATGAGCCGCCTGCTGCAAGGCGATGTTGGCAGCGGTAAGACCGTCGTCGCGGCCGGCGCACTGCTGGTTGCGGCGCTCAACGGCTGGCAGTCTGCGCTTATGGCGCCGACAGAGATTCTAGCCGAGCAGCACTACTTAACCGTCTCTAAAATGCTCGCCGGTGATTCCGCGTCCGAGGCGGGTAATACGCCATCCGAGTCGTACTTTACGGCTGTCATGCCGCACGACGGCAGTGAGGTTACCATCTGTCTGCTGACGGGCAGCCTGTCCAATCGCGCCAAAGACGAAATGCACAGGCGAATTGCGGACGGCGAGGTGGACATCGTCATTGGCACGCAGGCGCTGATACAGGAAGCGGTGGACATTCCACGCCTTGCGCTTGTCGTCGTGGACGAGCAGCACCGGTTCGGCGTGATGCAGCGGATGAACCTGCGTAACCGGGGCGGCACACCGCACATGCTCGCGATGTCCGCCACGCCAATACCGCGCTCCGTGCGACTGACGATGCTAGGCGATCTGGAATTGTCCACAATCGACGAAATGCCGCCCGGACGCCAGCAGATCCGCACGCACTGGGTAGAGCCAGGCCAGAGAGACAGCGCATACGCGGTCGTGCGGCAGGAAGTCAAGGCAGGCAGGCAGGCGTTCATCATCTGCCCGCTCATCGAAGAATCCGAGGCTATACAGGCACGCGCGGCTACCGAAGAGTTCGAGCGCCTGTCCAAGCTGGTATTCCGCGAATTGAGGCTAGGACTGCTGCACGGTAGGTTAAGCCAAGACGAGCGCGAAGCCGTGATGCATGGCTTTCAGCGCGGCGAGATAGACATTCTGGTGGCGACATCCGTCATCGAAGTGGGCATCGACATACCGAACGCGACGGTGATGCTCATCGACGGCGCGGACCGTTTCGGACTAGCGCAACTGCACCAGTTCAGGGGACGTGTTGGCAGGGGAGAGCACCTTAGCCATTGCCTATTGCTGTCGGACAATCCCGGCGCGTCCGCGCGCGAGCGCATCCGCATATTAGAGCGCACGATGGACGGTTTCGAGATTGCGGAGGAAGATCTGAGAATACGTGGCGCGGGCGACTATGTGGGCACCCGCCAAAGCGGCATGAACGATCTGAAGCAGGTTCGCCTGACCGACTGGGACATCATGCGCATGGCGCAGCAGGAAGCACAGCGCCTTTTGGATGCAGACCCGGGGCTGACGCTGTCCAAGCATGCGGCGATTGCGGCGCGGTTCGAGAGGTACAGGACGAGCCGTCCGGTGGAGATTAGCTAACGGGAGTTAACGTTGATGTGCAGGATGGGGTGGTTTTATGTCCGGTGCAACAGGCGGTCGCCGCAGCGTGTACAGTAGTCTGCTCCGGGGCGATTTGGCGCGTCGCAGTTGCCGCAGTAAATCTCGGTATGATATGCGAAGACTGGTGTTCCGCAGGACTGGCAATAGCGGCTAATGACGCTTATGCGCCGGCTGCATGCTGGACAGGCGATTCGCGGGTAGTTGCGCCTATATCTGAACGGAGACACCAGTCGTGCCCAATTGAAGCGGCGCAGCGTCCACCAGACGCCCAAGACTACTAAGGCTATCGATATGGGCGGGAAGGCGAACAGGAACAGGTTGAACATGCCGTGGACCAGAGCAGCTGCGCCTATGCCTGCGATAATGATGAAACCGCGAGAGTCGGCTATGGTGCGCCTGCCCAGCGCGTAGCCCCAGAAGCAGCCGAATATCACATGCGCCACAGTGCTTAACGGCGCTCTGCCAATCATCACGGCGGGACCGAATTCGAGGATGTATAGCAAGTTCTCCAGAGAGGCGAAGCCGAGACTCGCGGCGGTGGCATACACAAGTCCGTCGCTCGGCTCCTCAAAGTACAATGAGCGGTACGCCACCGGACATACCGCCAGAAACTTGCTTATCTCCTCGACCGGTCCCACGACTAATAGCATGCCCCTAGCTACCGATGCGATGTTCGCTCTCTCATCCAAGACGGACTCGTCAAGGAAGATTAAATTGAGAATGCCCGCCGGTATGGTGGACAGCATGCCGAGCAAGAAGGTGAGGGATATGAGCCTTTTCGGATCTGGGCGGTAGGTGTCCTTGCGCGTGAAGAACCAGAACCAGAATACGGCGGGCGCAAAGGCGAGCAGGGGATAAGTCAGCAATTCCACGGCTGGACGACCTTACCGCTTGACTACCATTGTGTCGCAAATCAGGTCGTGCAAGCCGCGTTTGTCCCTGCGGAAGGCAATTATCAGGAATCCTATGCCGAGCGTGATGATTGAGAGGAAGTAGCATCCCCATCTCGCAAGGGCCCTGCCGAAGCCGACTTTGGAGCCATCTGTACGTACTACATGAAGTCTAAATATCATCTTACCTATGGTTGCAGACCATAACCAGACAAGAACTGCTGAATACATCGCATTCAAAGTAATATCTACTACATCGAACCAGAGCGGAGTGGTTTCTTCAGGTTCCAAGTCCAGCGAAATGTTGCCAAGATACTCAGAGAGGGAAACTCCCGGGATCACTCCTACCAGAATCAAAGTGAACGATATGAGAATAGCGCCATCGATCAATGCAGCCACAAGTCGAATCCAAAAGCCGGCAGGCCGTGCGGCATAATCCTCGTATGGCTGTTGCGTATCCGACTGAGCATATGGGCGGTATCGCGGCTGCTGCATTATTGACGGCTGAGAAGCGTCATCAATGTCGTCTAACGGAAGCCCGCAGGAGTAGCAGTATGCGGAGCCGGGTTCGTTGACTTTGTGGCAGCGCGGACATGCCGTAGAAGAGGCAGGCGAACTTGCCTGTGCCTCCTGGTAGGCTGGCGTCTCTGACTCCTGCAAACCGGGAGACAAGCTCGAACCGCAGCGGCTGCAAAAGTTACTGTCAAGTGGATTGAAGCTATCGCAGTTGACGCAGATTTTTTGCAGCTGCGTTCCACAGTGATTGCAGAAGACTGCGTTCCCTGCGGATTCACGCTGGCAATTTGGACACCGCAATGGCTCTCTCCTGAAATCGATCGTTTCGTGGGTGTATTTTACTATGAACGAAAGTCTGCGGGTAGCGTGAGACTGATAGGAATGGGCAGAGTGGACAGGCGGGATTGACAATCGTTTCAGTCGTCCATATATTGGCAGCAATGTTCCGATGAAAACTAAACACAAAGTTAGTGCGGCATGGACCGCGAGAGCGAGGAGACATGGCAAAAATCAAGCATATCGCAATTTCATCGCAGAACCCGGACGAGACGGCGGCGTTCTATAAGGATGTGCTGGGGCTGGAAGAAGTGGGCAAGGTTACCAGCGCGAATGCCGACGGTTATTACCTGAGCGACGGGAATGTCAATATGGCTATCCTCAAGTTCAAGAACGATGTGGTTACCGGCGATGTCGATAGCGATTACAGTGGCATTCATCACATCGGCTTTCAGGTAGATGACGCGGCGGCGGCGGACATCAAAATGAAGGGCGCCGGCGCGTTCCCGATGGACGATGTGAATGACGCGCTGCACGGTGGTATGGCGCCGCAGCAAGGACACGGCGGACGCAATGTCGAGACGAAGTACGGCGGACCGGACGGCGTGATGATCGACATCTCGCAGGGCGGATGGGTCGGCACCGAGCCGGAATAGTCCGGCGCAATCGCAAAATTCATCATCAAGTAGAAGGGGCAACCATTATTGGTTGCCCCTGTGTGTTGCCTGTCGTTATCTCTTGCTTGAACTTCCGACAAATTCCTATCTGTGGAACAGATTGAGCGCGGATCCCAGTCTGAACCACTCTAACTGCGATTCGCCGAAGGTGTGGTTGAGACGCAGTGTCTCGCTTGTGCCGTCTGCGTGCGAAACGATGCACTCTACGGGCTTGCCAGGCGCCATTTCCGCAAGGCCGACGAGGTTGATGCGATCATCCTCGCGTATCTTGTCGTAGTCCGCCGCGTCTTGGAATGTGAGCGCGAGCAAGCCCTGCTTCTTCAGGTTGGACTCGTGGATGCGGGCGAAGCTACGCGCTATGACCGCCGCGCCGCCTAGCAGTCTCGGTGACAGCGCTGCGTGTTCGCGGCTGCTGCCTTCGCCATAATTGTCGTCGCCAACCACGACCCACTTGACGCCCTGCGATTGGTAGTTGCGCGCAATCGCGGAAATCGCCCTGCCTTCCTCATCGCTTATGACATTCTTGCCAGTGCCGGCGTCGCCGGTGTAAGCATTCGTCGCGCCCATGAACATATTGTCGCTGAACTTGTCTAAGTGCCCACGATAGCGGAGCCACGGGCCGGCGGGTGAAATGTGGTCGGTCGTCGTCTTGCCCTGCGTCTTCATCAGGACGGGCATATCGGTGAAGTCGTTGCCGTCCCACGCGGGCCAGGGCTGCATAAGCTGGATGCGCTCGCTGTCCGGCGCAACCGCGAGATCGATGCCGCTGCCGTCTTCAGGCGGTGGCTCATAGACGGACGCGCCGCTTGCGAAATCCTGGCTCGGCACTTCCGGAGCGGTCGCGGGCGGTTGGAACATGAACTCGTTGCCCTCGCCGTCCGTCAGCGTGTCGGTGAGCGGGTTGAAGGACAGGCTGCCCGCAATTGCCATCGCCGTGACGATTTCGGGGCTGCCGATGAAGTTCATTGTTGTCGGCGCGCCATCGTTGCGGCGCGGGAAGTTGCGATTGTACGAAGTTACGATTGTATTCGGTTCGGCGTTCGCCTCATTCGCGCGCCGCCACTGTCCGATGCACGGGCCGCACGCATTGGCGAGCACCGTGGCGTCAATATCGAGCAGCGAGGACATCTGCCCGTCGCGCTCGATTGTTGCGCGCACCTGCTCGGAGCCGGGCGTTACCATGAAAGGCACTGCGGTCGCTATGCCTGCTGCCTTCGCCTGCTCGGCGACATCGGCTGCGCGGCTCATGTCTTCGTAGGACGAGTTCGTGCAACTGCCGATTAGCGCGGCTGATATAGCGTCAACGAATTCGTTACTGCCGTCCGCCACTTCCGCGGCGAGCCGCGAAATCGGGCGTGCGCGGTCAGGCGAGTGCGGTCCGACCATGTGCGGTTCTAGCGTGGACAGGTCGAGACGCACCACTCGGTCGTAGTGCTCTTCCGGATTCGCCTCCACTTCGGCGTCCGGCTCAAGCAGGTGCTTGTTCGCCTCCGCGTGCGGTACGATGCCGCCGCGATTCGTCGCCTTGAGGTACGCGCCCATGTGGTCGTCGTAGGGGAACATGGAAGTCGTCGCGCCGATTTCTGCGCCCATATTGGTTATAGTCGCCTTGCCTGTCGCGCTGATGGTGCGCGCGCCCGGCCCGATGTACTCGACGATGGCGTTAGTGCCGCCGGATACGGTGAGTTCGCCCGCGACATACAGGATGATGTCCTTTGGCGCCGTCCATCCGCTCATTTCGCCGGTAAGGTACACTGCGATGTGGCGAGGATACAATACTTCCCAGGGCAGGCCTGCCATCACCTCAACGGCGTCGGCGCCTCCCACTCCGACCGAGCAAGACCCAAGCCCGCCGCCGTTTGGGGTATGCGAATCCGTGCCAATCATGAGCTCGCCGGGAAAGGCGTAGTTTTCCAGCGCGACTTGGTGGATAATGCCCCCGCCGGGACCCCAGAACCCCGCGCCGTACTTCGCCGCCGCCGAGCGCAGGAAGTTATAGACTTCACTGTTCTCCGCGAGAGACTCACTCAAGTCCGAAGCGCCCTCGACGCGCGCCTGTATCAGATGGTCGCAGTGTATCGTCGTCGGAACGGCAACCGATTCGCGCTGAGTCTGCATGAACTGGAGCATGCCGGTCTGACCCAGCACATCTTGCAGTATCACGCGGTCCGGGCGCACATTCAGGTAAGATTCGCCCGGAATCATCTCCTGGCTTTCGGGGTCGTCGAGATGTCCCAGCAGAACCTTATCGGCGAGCGTGAGTGGCCTATTCAGTCGTCGTCGAACGACTTCGAGATTGCGCTCGATAGTCTCATATACCTTCGCCGCCATTTCCGGCGTGGATTCGATAGTAACCATTGTTATGCTGGACCTCCTGGCGCTGCCTGTAGATTGCTGAGCGGCTTCCGATAATGCAGGCTAGTGCGAATCGGGGCAAAGCCGCTGGGCAATATCGTCATCCGAATACCAAAGCCCACCCACATATCGCTGCGAAATGTGGAGGGTTTTGAGTCGATGCTATCAAGTCGCTTCACGCATACACGCCTGAACTCCCAAAGCGGCGATACGCGTTCTTGCGCGATAGCAAAACTGCCCCAATTTCTGCCCTTGCCGAAGTGAGGCGGGATCGATTGATTGCCGACCGGCCTCACTGCGAGGAGTGAGTGGAATTCAGACTTTCACTTATCGCGTCAGTCCGAAGTATTCGTAGTTGAGGTCGATGTAGTTGCGCCACTCTTCGGGGACGTCGTCCTCGGCGAAGATTGCGACTACAGGGCATACAGGCTCGCAGGCGGCGCAGTCGATGCACTCGTCCGGGTGGATGAAATACTGGTTGTCCTCGTCTTCGGTGTAGATGCAGTCCACTGGGCAAACATCCACGCACGCGCTGTCCTTCAGGTCAACACACGGCTCGGCAATAATATAGGTCATCTCTAAGATTTCCTCCCTGCTTTCTCGCTTTGTCCTGCCAGCGAACCCCGCCAGCTACGGATACTCCTGAATTATAAATCGCTGACGGCTTGCCTTTCAACTAAAATTGGGTGTTGCGCCTGTTCAAAACCTACTAAATCGTCCTATGTGATGTGAGAGGGTTAGTAAAGGGGCTTAAATCGACAGTAGCTACTGCGTTAGAGAGTTACGCCTAGCTCGCGCAGCTGTTCTAACTGCGCGGCGGTGTAGCCGTGTTGCAGCAGCACATCTTTCGTGTGCTGCCCGAGCGCAGGGGACGGCTGTGTCGGTTGCAATGGCGTCTCGCTCATCTTCAGCATTGGGCCGACCATCTTCACCTTGCCAACGACAGAGTGTTCCAGTTCCACCACGAGACCGTTCGACACAACTTGCTCGTCATCGACAAGTTCTTCGACGAAGCGCACCGGGCCGGCAGGAACACGAGCCTCGTCGAGTATTCGCAGCCACTCGGCGACCGTGCGCTGCCGGAATTTCTCCTCCGCCTGCGCGTTCAGTCTGATGTTGAATTCGCGCGTCTCATCGCTGTACATGTCATAGTCCGGCTCGAAACGAATGTCGCGCAGACCTAGCACATCCGCCATTCGCTTGCGCAGCGGGTCGCTTAGGCAGCCGACCGCAAGCACGCCGTCCGCAGCCTGATATGTGCGATAGTAGGCGTGCTTGGTCCGCCCGCGCGCCGCGTCGAAGTGCTGCCGGTAGAAACCATGCGTGTCTTCGTATGGCACGCCGGCGTCCTTCATTATCTTCAGCGTCTCGAAGAATTCGGCGCGACTTTCCGTGTCGGTGCGTTCCACTTCCATAAAGCGCCAGGGCTGCACAGCTAGCGCGGAGCCGAGCAGCGTCGTCTCTATCTTTTGCCCCTTGCCGCTGCGTTCGCGGTGGAACAGCCCGGCGCAGACTGCCCAAGCGATGGCAAGCGCTGTGGAAAAATCGGCGACGGGCGTGGAATTGACCTGTTGCGGCACGCCATCGTCAATCTTGTCTTCGGACGCCATGATTCCGGTCAGCGCCTGCGCGATGATGTCGTAGCCGGGACGCTGGCTGTGCGGACCTTTGCGCCCGAAAGCCGTATTGTCGCAGTAAACCAGACGCGGATTTATGGCGGAAAGCGTCTCGTAGTCGATGCTCAGGTTGTAAGATACATCCGGCCGGTAGTTGATTATCACCACGTCGGCATCAACGACTAGGCGGTGCACGACATCGCGCCCTTCTTGCTTTGTGAGGTCGAGTGTAAGGCTGCGCTTGCCGCGGTTGAGGCTCATGAATGTCTTACTCTCGCCCGGCTCAATTGGAAGGGCATGCCGCCAAGGATCGCCCCAAGGCGGTTCAATCTTTATAACATCCGCGCCCATGTCGGCGAGCAGCATGCCGCCATACGGACCGGCGATAATTTCCGTGAACTCCAGAATCCGAATGCCTTCCAGCGCGCCTGCCATAATCCTGCCTCCGGTGTTGTGTCCCTTCTGAGATTGCGCATGATGAGTTTGCCCGCGATGTGGCTCTGCTCACGCCGTGATTTGATGGTACATTATAATGCAACTGACGAGACAGACATGGCACGAATGCTGCCAGTATTGTCCCTCCCCCAGGAATGGGTACGATAGGGGTGAAGAACGTCGATCCCACTTGCAACTCTGAAGACATAGGCTAGGAGAGAACATGACAAAGGTATTGATTACCGGAATGAGCGGACTCATAGGCGGGCTGCTGCGTGAGCGGCTAGAAGCGGCCGGCGGCTACGAACTCAGCGCGCTGAATCGCAGTGCAGTCGAAGGCGTCGAATGCTATCAAGCGGACATATCCGACTTCGATGCGGTCAAGGCTGCGTGTGAGGGCAAGGATGTCGTCGTACATTTGGCGGCGTATCTCGGCAGCGACGACTTTGAGGGGCAGCTGCGCGGCAACATCATCGGCACCTACAATGTATTCGAGGCTGCGCGGCTCGCAGGTGTCAAGCGCGTGGTGTTCGCCAGCAGCGGCAACACGATTCGCGGCTACGAACTCGTCGAGCCGTACAAGTCTATCGCGGACGGCGACTACGATAATGTGCCTGTCGACTTCGCGCCTATTACACACGAGATGATCCGACCGGAAGGCATTTACGGCGCGGCTAAGGTATTCGGCGAGGCGCTGGGGCGTTACTATTCCGACTACTTCGACCTGTCCGTGCTGTGCGTGCGCATCGGACGCGTAACGAAGGACAACAAGCTTGGCGCAGTGCGCGACCGCTCAATCTACCTGAGTCACGACGATGTGGCGCAGATCCTGCACTTGTGCGTGGACGCGCCGGATAGCCTGCGATACGACGTGTTCCTCGCGACATCCAACAACAAGTGGACATACCGCGACTTGGAGCATCCGCGCGCCGTTCTGGGATATGAGCCTAAGAACTCTGCGGACGATCTTTTCTAACCGGAAGGGCAGCATAGAAGCATAGAATAGAGAGGATAAGAAAGAGGTAGGTTATGGTAGTTGAAATGGGTAGGACTCGTGTAACGGAGATTGCGGCACGTGGGGCGGAGCTGCGTTTTACTGCGGGCGACGATGAGACTTCTGCTACTGTTGCCGCCGCTAACGCATTTCTCTCATTGCTGGACGACGGGCAGCGATCTTCCGCGATGTACGCGATTGACGATCCTGTTCGCCCAAACTGGTCTAACCTACCGGCGGGAATCTTGGACTTCGAGCGCAACGGCGCGCGCATCGGCGATATGAACGACGAGCAAGTGTCCGCGATTTTCGCGTTTCTGGCGACGGCGTTGAGCGCGAAGGGCTACAAAAAAGTCGTCGATGTGGTGGGCGCGGACGAAGTGCTGTCGCATACAGAGCGCGCGCCGCATTTCGCTTGGACAGACGAGAATTATTGGCTTGCATTCTTCGGCACGCCATCGGACAGCGAGAAGTGGGGCTGGCAGTTCGGCGGGCATCACCTCGGCGTCAATGTAACGCTGGTGGACGGCATCAGTTACATGTCGCCCACATTCATCGGCATCGAACCGGCGGAGTATGAAGCGTACGACGAGACGATTGCGCCACTCGCGCCGGAACTCGAAGCGGGCTTAGCGCTCATCAACGCACTAAACGAGCAGCAACGCAATCGATCTATGGTCGGCGACCGGCCGCTTGAAGTGTGGACAGCCGCAGGGCATGACGGCTTCATTCCAGCGCTAGAAGGCTCGTGCGTCGCCGATTGGAGCACGGCGCAGCGGCAAACGCTCGCGGACACGGTGGCTATGTGGTTCGATATTCTCGACGACGAAAGCCGCAAGCTGCGCGTCGCCGAATTGGACGAGCAAATCAAGGATGCGCGCTTCGCGTGGCACGGCGAGATTGATGGCAGCGGCCCCATCTACTACCGCATTCAGGCGCCTGCGCTCATCATCGAATACTCCACGCAGGGCGGCGTCGGCGCGGATACGGGCCATTACCACTCAATCTACCGCGACCCGACGAACGAATACGGCGTCAGCGTCGGAAACTAGCGGTTGTATGCGCTAAGGCTGTCAGAGTCGAACTGATACTTGCGCCAGTAGTCAGCGGTAAGCAACTCAGCGGCTTTTTGCCATGCTTTCCGGATGCCTTCGCAATGCGATAGGCGTTCGTAGTGGGCATTTAGCAAGTCCAAGAGCGCCTCAAAGTCAGCCGAGAACGCGTCGAATCCGGGATAAGTTCGTGCCTTGACCTTGCGCAGGATGTGGATAGCCGCGTCGTGCCAATCTCCGTCCGGCGCGTCCGTGTGCTGTCGAATTATCGTGTCCAAGTTCTGGTTGAACATCGGAATCGTCTCCATACCAATGGGCTGCGCATAGCCTGTTGCCTGCTGCTGCGGTGTGGTGTTCGGTATGTACCACTTGAACAGTTCAAGGTAAAAGTCGTGCAGGTCTAGCAGTGGTTTTCTGCCACTTGTCGCTTGTGGCTCTGTTACGCCGCCGATGTCGATGACGATTATCGTCGCGCTACCCGGATGGAAGTAGATATTTTGCGGGCGCATATCGAGTATGAGCGCGCCTGCGTTATCGAATGCTCTGCCAACTTCCAGCAAGTCGCGCAATATGCTGAACCTGCCGCGTTCCAAGTGCGGCAGGACCGGGTGAATGGCAAACAGGTTCTGCGGCAGCCCGATTGGATGGCGCTTGATGCCATCCATCGCGCTAGCGACAAGTGGAATGCCGCGCGCGCGTTCTTCTACGACCACGCTGTACGACTCGCCAAGCGTATCGCTAAAGTAGTCGTCGTGGCTTGCGGACTGACTGTATCCAATCAATTTCGCCACACACGGCAGCGTGTCGCCGAGTTGTTCTCGCAGCGCAATTGCACTCGCCATGCGCCTCTCGACGGCGCTGTGCTGTCCGCGCGAAATCAGCATTGGATGCGGGCGCTTGACGACGACTGCATCGCCGGTGGCTGAATCCGTCGCCGCGAACACCTCAGAGTCGGCGCCTTCGCCGATTTTGCCATCGAGTTTGAATTGACTTAAGTCTGCGGTAGATGTGAGCATATTGTGGATTGCGCCTGCCCTTTTATTGCTTGGAAGGTCAGGATGGAGTGAACATGCTGTACTATGAACAGGTCACACTCCCCATGCGACGTTTTCTGCCTGCGTATAATAACACCTTACGAAATAACTGCCAGAGGTTGGACACCATGCCATTAATCATTGGAGTTACGGGATCGATTGCGACAGGCAAGAGCAGCGCGTGCCTGCTGATTGCGGAGCGGGGCGCTACGCACTTGGACGCGGACAGGCTGGTACACCGGCTATACGACCCGGGTAAGCCCGCGTTCGATCGCATCGTAGCGGTATTTGGCGATGAGATTGTCGGCGCGGACGGCTACATTGACCGTAAAATACTCGGCTCAAAGGTGTTCGGCAAGCCCGATGAGATGGCGAAGCTGACCACCGCTATCGGCGACATTGCGGCGGCGGTCAAGGATGTTGTGGATGAATGGAACGATACGCTGAGTGATGATGATGTGGCTGTGCTAGAGGCGGTGAATCTCATCGAAGCGGGTTATGGGCGCTGGTGTGACGTCGTGTGGCTGTTCGCCTGCGACGAAAGCATCGCGCGGACACGGCTGATGCAGCGCAACGGATTCTCGGTCGAAGAAGCGAACCAGCGGCTTGCAAGCCAGCGCGACTGGCGAGACCGCGAACCTGCGTCCGACCGCGTATTCCACAACGAGGGCACTCTCGACGAGTTTGAAGGCGCAGTGAAGTTCGCCTATGCTGATACTGTCAAGTTGGCAAAAGACGGACAGCTGCCGGAGACCAAGTACAATGGATGGTGGGAGCGGCGGAACGAGGATGCGGGCAAGTAGTATGGGTGGGTTTCCGCGCCTCTCACGCGGCAATAGGGGCAACTAGGGTTGCCCCTAAGATGGTTGACGTGAGACGTCGTCCGCTTGGATGCCCGGCGGCAAGGGGAGTCCCTCGTCCTCGTATATCTCCAAAACTACCGCGAAGGCATCCTCCGCGTTTATCATCGCTTTGGACAAGGTGTCGCCCTCGGTTATCAACTCTAGCAGCAATGGGGAGGTAACAGTGTGCCCTCCTTCCGGCTGAGGCTCCAATAATAGGGGTATCCTAGCTATGATCCCGCTTTCTTTCTCTTGCTATACTAGCCCTTGAAGGCAGGCATTACCTCTTCGGCGAACTGCTCGAGCTGCTCGACTATGACCGACTGCGGCGTGCCCACGGGCATGCCAATATTGATTTCCTCCAAGCCAGGCCACCGCTCTTGCACGCCCATCAGCTGCTCGGTTACCTGCTCCGGCGTGCCGATGAGCCACGCGCCGCTTTCGACTGCCTGATCCAGTGTGGGCAGGTTCGCGGTGTACACCTTGTCTGGGTCCCCTAGCGCCGCTATCTGCTCGTCCGTCAGACCGCGCACGAAGCCGAGCGGGGCGAACATTTTCATGTTTTCCTCGAAGAACGAGCGTGCCTCTCGAATGCCGTTATCGGTGGACTCGGCGAGATAGACAGAGAAGCTGACGATGAGGTTGCCGCCCTGTTCGGTCTCCCTGCCGTGCTCTGCCTCGATGCGCTGCCACGCTTCCACGGCTGCTTGCGCTGCGCCGCCGGGCGCTGCTCCGCCGCCGATGATGCCTTTGATACCGTGCCTCGCCATGAAGCGCAAGCCGCGCTCGCTGGCACTGACCACAGGCTGCCAGCACTCGACCGGCTGCCTCAGTGGGCGCGGGACTAGCGTTATCTCTTCTAGCTCGTAACCGCGATAAGGTACGCGCGGCGGGATGGTGTAGTTCTTCCCGTGGTGCGAGAACGAATCGCTGTGGAACGCCTTCATGATGACGTCAACTTGCTCTTCGAACAGCTCGCGGTTGGCGTCCGAGTCGAGCATCGGGTTGCCATACACTTCGACTTCACGGGTGTGGTAGCCCCTTCCCACGCCGAAAATCGTGCGCCCCTTCGTTAGGATGTCGGCGGTCGCGTAGTCTTCTGCGAGACGCAGCGGATGCCACATAGGGGCGATGTTGAAGCCACAGCCAATCTTGATGTTGTCGGTGATATGGCATAGGTGGACGGCTTCCATCAGCAGGTTGCCGATGCACTCGTAGCCTTCGCGCTGGAAGTGATGCTCCGCCATCCAAAAGGTGCTGTAGCCCTTGTCGTCCATAGTCTTGGCGATGGCGTCCGTCTTGTCGAACACGGTCGCAAGCCGCTCGTTGGAATAAAAGCGATCGTTTGCGGGCGTGGCGTCAAAGCCCATGTCGTCCAAGTCGATGTGGCCTGCGAACAGGCTGCCGAACCTATTAATCATATGCGCGCCTCCCATGGCATTGCTTGCGGTAGTTCTATCTGATGCCGCTGGCTTGAATTTCGCCGTATTGTAACATGAACATGCGATAAGGGCAGGGCAAGGACAGGGCGCGCTTTCCGAATGGATGTCACACAATCGTGCCAAGTGGTAAGTCTGCTATAATCGCGCACGACGCACACACACGAAAGGAGTAAATCATGCCAGTCAAGGGACGATATCTATTCACGGCCAGTATGGACATTCCTGCGGAGCAGGAGGCGCTGTTCAACGAGGTGTACGACACCGAGCATGTGCCGCTGCTGAACAAGGTACCGGGGGTCGTGTCGGTGGCGCGGTTCAAGCGGCAGGAGCTGACGCTGGCCATCGGTGGCGAACTGAAAACAATCGTAGTCGAAGACGAGCCGCAGTACAGCGCGATATATGAGGTAGAAAGCCCGGATGTCATCACCAGCGACGCGTGGATGGAAGCGTCCGAGTCCGGCCGCTGGCCCTCGGAAGTGCGGCCGTACACGCACAACCGCAGGCATACCCTGCGGAAGATTATCCTTCCCGGCGAATCCGACTAGGGCGATGACTGAATGAATCTCGCTCTGGGCCCCGTCGCGCGCATCACGCGCAGCGCGAATTACAAGTGGTGGGTGTTCTCGTCCGTCGCTCTGGGTCTTTTTCTCACCGTTACCGACCAATCGGGCGTGAACATCGCGCTGCCGCGAATCGCGGAGCACTTTGGCGCGGATCTACCGGCGGCGCAGTGGATCGCGCTAGGGTTCACGCTCAGCACAAGCGTGATGTTTATGCCTGTCGGGCGGCTGTCAGACATATTCGGGCGGTCGCATGTGTTCATGGTTGGCTTCGCCATATTTGTGGCGGCGGCGACAATCGGCGGCACTGCGGTCGCGTTTCCGATGCTGATTGCGGCGAAGTTGCTGCAAGGCATAGGTGTGGCAGGTATTGAGGCAAACGGCATGGCGATGGTCGCGGACATCTTTCCTGAGCGAGAGCGCGGCAAAGCCATCGGATTGTATATGTCCATCATCGGCGCCGGCGCAGTCGGCGGACCGGTGATAGGCGGCACTTTGGTCAGTCTGCTCGGATGGCGCTCGATATATGCGGCGAGCGCATGTGTAGGCATTATTGCGCTGCTGCTCGCTGCCGTCGTTCTGCGCCGCGAGGTGAATCGCGACGACAGTCAGCCCGCAAGAACAAGCTTCGACTGGACAGGCGCGGCGTTGTCGTCCATAGTGCTAGTCTGCTTCCTGCTGTCCATCACGAACGGGCACCGGCTCGGCTGGGATTCGCCCGTGGTGCTTGGCGGAATCGGCGCGGCGGTCGCGGCTCTCGCCTTGTTTGTCTGGTGGGAAGGCAAGGCAGAAGCGCCGATGCTCGACCTGACATTCTTCCGCAGTAAGGTGTTCTCGTTGGGCGTATCGGCTCGCTTCTTGTCGTTCCTCGCGGGGTCGGCGGTGTACTTCATTATGCCGTTCTACCTTGTGCAAGGGCTTGGCTTGGAACCGAGCCACGCGGGTCTGCTGATGGTGCCGGGGTCGATCGCGATTGGCGTATGGGGACCGGTTAGCGGGCGGCTGTCCGACAAGATTGGCACGCGCTGGCTGACCGTCGTCGGAATGGCGCTCGCCGGCACGGGGATGCTGCTGTTTTCCACGCTAGACGAAGACTCATCGACCATGAAGGTCATGTTCAGCATATTTCTCGAAGGCACAGGCATCGGGCTGTTCTCATCGCCGAATACGAGCGCGATTATGACGGCAATAGACAGCCGTAAGTTCAGTGTTGCATCGGCGTTCCTGAATCTCGTGCGCACTTCGGCAAGCCTGAGTGGGATCGCGATTTTCACGGCGATAGTCGTGTTCACCATGTCGTCGCAGGGCTTCGCGCCGGATCTGTCGGCGGTAACGGAAACGGGCGGCATCGAGATAAAGCTAGTGTTCATCGGGGGGATGAAGCGCGCCTTCTTCGCCGCCGCAATGGTGATGTTTGCTGCACTAATCGTATCCGCGCTGCGTCCGGAGAACCCGCGCCCCGCCGCTGCCTGACGCTGCAAAAGAAAGCTAGCGCCGCGAATTTCCTACCAACGCCGACCGTTATTCTCAATGAGCCCTTTACCTCTCTGGGAGAAGGTTAGGATTGAGGGCAAAGGCTATTCGCTGTGTGCTCACGGCTCATCAGTCCCGCCGCTGCAAGGGGTCAAATGCCCCGCTTGGTTCGCGTAAACAGGTTAATCATCCGGTCGGCTTCGGGGTTATCCTGTCCGGCAAAATGAACAGGAATATCGCGAGAGCCGACGACGGTGAATACGATGACCGTGAATGGCTTAATGCGCATCAGGCTGCCGATAACTAGGTAGAAGCCGACGAGTATTCCCACGGCGCCGAGTAAGAATAGGACTATTTCGGCGGTCTGCGAGGGTATCGCGGTCGCAAATATAATCTGCAGCACGGTGATGGCGGCACCGGCGCCTAGAAGCATCAAGCCAGGCTGCAAACGGCTTTCCTGCCCGCCGTTGGACTTCTTGTAGCTGACGACATCCGAGATGTCTGCCTCGTCGGTAATCTCGGTGCGGTCTTTGCGGTTGAGCGCGGCGACGAGGCGCTGGTTCGTCAACACCGCCCAATCCGCCTCGCTCAGTATCTCTTCGTCGGCTCGCAGGTTCACTTCTAGGGCGCACATAGTTACTCCGCCAATCATTGGACAAATCATTGGAATTGCTGCTGATATTATATCCAAAGTGTCAACGGATTGCTTTTCGGCGATAACTCCAACCGGTGATATAATGTCGCGAGTGATTTCAATCTAGGCATAACAGGCAAATGACTTGGGGAAATAACTTGATTGAAGCAATCGTCTTTGATTTCGACGGGCTGATAATAGATACGGAGACGCCAGAGTTTGACACATGGCAGGAGGTGTTCGATTCTTACGGCGTCTCGCTGGAGCGCGATGTGTGGGAGTGGGCTATCGGCCGGCACAGTGACGATTTCAATATCTACAAGCACCTTGCCGAATTGTCGGGGCAGCATATCGAGCGGGCGGAAGTCCGTCCACGAATGCGCCGCCGTTACCTGGAGCGTATTGACGAAAACCCCGTTCTGCCAGGCGTGAAAGAGTATCTGGCTGCCGCAAAGGACATGCAACTGAAGCTTGCAGTGGCGTCAAGTTCCCTTCCGGGCTGGGCGAAAGGACATCTGAATAGCAGGGAATTGCTGCATTATTTCGAGTTTGTGCTGGACGCGGGCGATGTGAAGCGCGCCAAACCGGCTCCTGATCTTTATACGATGGCGGTAGATAGGCTGGGAGTGCGCCCGGAGAACGCGCTTGCGATAGAAGACTCGATGCATGGGTTGACTGCGGCGAAGGCGGCGGGGCTGTACTGTGTTGTAGTGCCAAACCCGATGACCGACCGCATGAAGTTCGACACGGCGGACATGCGGCTGGCGTCGCTGGCGTCGCTGCCTCTCGATGCGCTGTTGGCGGAATTGAATGGCAGGCTGGAATGGGTCTGAATGAATGGGTCTGAATGAGCAATTGAATTCTTTGGCGGCTGGGGACAAGGCATAACAGTTGTTGTCGGCGTGCAAAACACGATTGCACCGTACGCATTTGGCAGGATGGCTTACCAAAATTGAAAGTATGAGTTATATTATCCATTAGAGACACAGATGGACGGTCAGCGTAAAGCGCAGTATCCATTACCAATACAATGCGAGACGACGCAGGGCAGGAGGCTATACTATGCCTAGAGTTAGCGGGCTTGGACATGTGGGCATTTATGTGAACGACCTGATGGGTCAGCGCGATTTCTACTCGCGCGTGATGGGCTTGGAGATTACGGACGAAGATCTTGAGCAGCGCCGCATGGTGTTCATGAGCGCCAATCCGGATGTGGAGCACCACGAGTTCGTGTTGATGGAAGGGCGCGATGTGCCAGCCGACGGCAAGCTCGTGCAGCAGATTTCCTTCACGGTCGAGACGATTTCGGAGCTGAAGGACTTCTACCGCGCCTTCACGAGCGAAGGTGTGAACATCCAGCGCATCGTAAGCCATGGTAACGCGTTTGGTATGTACGCCGACGATCCTGAGGGCAACACGCTCGAAGTCTATTACAAGACCGGGTTGGAAGTTCCACAGCCGCACGGCGACCACATCGAGCTGGACATGTCCGACGAAGAGTTGATGTCCATCGCAGAGGCGGCGGTTCCCAACTAAAACTGCAAGTTGCGGTAACTGCGTTGCAAAGCAGGAAAACAAACGCTCTCAAAGGCAAAGGAAATCCCGGTGGAATCGCGCATAAACGACATGCGTATATTGGGGATGCCGGTGCAATTCGTGCTGGTAGTAACCATCAGCCTTGCGCTGACGATATACTTCGGCGCGTGGGCGGCAGACGCTCGCGTCCAAGAGCGAGTCTCGCATGCGTCCACGCAGGGCGCGCAGCAGTTCGACTTTAGCTCTACTGCAAGGACGGCAACCGGCACATCCGCGTCTGTTACGGGACTATCCGGTGGAATAGGGCAGCCCGGCGCTGCGAACACGCTGCCTTATTCGACTTCGCAGGAAGCACAAGGATGGGAACGATATTTCCTGTTCGCATGCCCACTACACTAGGGTAAACCAGGACAAGCTGAGGTTTAGAGAACAGTTAATGGCACAGCAGCCGCAACCGTCTGAAAGCCGCGCCCGACTAAACTACGGGCGCGTCATCTATCCTCACTATGTCTGGGTAATCGTAACGGTCATCGCCGTGATGCAGATGGTCGGTACTTCCATCCGCATGGCGTTCGGCGTGTTTATCGACCCGCTGGAGCAGACATTCAACTGGAGCCAAGGCAGCATCACGTTCGCATACTTGCTTTCGAGCGTGGTAACCGCCTTGGCTTCTCCCTTTGCCGGTTGGTTTGGCGATCGCTTCGGCGCGCGCAAGGCAATGGTGATCGGCACCGCAATGTTCCTAGCCGGCATGCTGCTCACCGGACTTATAAGCACCATCTGGGAACTTTACCTGTACTTCGGCGTGCTGCTCGGCGTGGCGCAGGCGATATTCCTAGTGCCTTTGATTCCTTCCGCGATGAACTGGTTCCGGCGTCATCTCGGCGTCGGGATGGGACTCATCATGGCGTCGTGGGGGATTGGTCCGGCGATTGCTGCGCTAGTAGTAGGCTGGCTCATAGACGGAATGGGCTGGCAGAACGCCTTTATCGCGCTTGGCGTCGGTTCCGCGGCGATAATGTTCCTTCTCATCGGTCTGTTCAGAGACAGACCTGCCGACAAAGGACTTCAACCTTACGGTTTCCGTCCGGGCGATGTTGAAGTTCAAAAGCGCAGGCCGGACCCGGAGCGCACGAAGCTGTTCAGCGGCTATATGCGCAAGACCGCTGCGTTTTGGAATATGAGCAGCATTCACTTTCTCGGCTGCGTTGGGCACGCGATAATTCTGGTGTACATCGTGCCGCTGGCGGTGAATGAAGGGCTGACTCTCCTACAGGCGACAGGCGTGCTGTCCACGCTTTCGGCGGTCAGTGTCATATCGCGTGTCTTCGTGCCGATAATGTGCGAAACTATCGGCACGCGCAAGATAATGTTCGTCTTCTTCGCATTGCAGGGCATTCTGGTCTTAATGCTCTTCTGGACGCACGACGTTTGGATGTTCTACCTATTCGCGATCGTATTCGGCATTGGCTACGGCGGCGAAACCGGCGGGTTCCCGATACTCAACCGGCAGTATTACGGGCAAGCGCCGACCGGAGCGCCGCACGGCTGGCAGATGGCGGGCGCAGGCTTGGGCATGGCGCTCGGCGGCTGGATTGGCGGTCCGATATTTGACATATTCGGCAGCTACGACATCGCGCTCTGGGCTTCAATCGCGACGAGTCTTGCCGGTGCGCTGAACATTGTCTTCCTAGAGCCAACCCACAGTCTGCTTATCCCTGACTGGGAAGCGGAAGAAGCATCCGAGTCGGAAGAATCGCCCGATCCGGAAGAATCGCCCCAACCGCGCATCGCAAGCGGCGATTGACCGCCCGGCGCTACTTCTGCTTCATAAGCCACTCTTGGTCGCGGGCAGGGCTGTCGAGCCAAGTCTCCACATACGCTTGGCGTTCTTGCGGCACTTCTACGCCTAATCCGTCTGCGAGCCGCGTCATGAAATTGAACGTGCAGGCGATCAGGGCGACTGATAGAATCTGCTCATCCGACAATCCGTGTTCGCGCAGGGTGATGACATCGGCTTCCTGCATGTTCGTCGGCTCGCGCGTTAGCTTGGTGGCGTAGTCGAGCATGGCGCGCAGCTGCGGTTCAAGGTCGGCGTTACGGTAGTCGTGCATGACATGGCTTGCCAACCCCGGATCGTCCGATTCGTGACGGAGAAACTCCCCGTGCGCCATCGTTCAGAAGCGGCATTCATTCTGCACGGATACTGCGGTCGCAATCGCCTCTTCCTGCGTGCGAGTGAGAGCGGACGCGCCGAAAGTGATCGCGTTGTTCAGGTCGCTGACGGCTTTCATCGCCTTGGGGTTGATGGACATAATGTTGATGACATTCGCCCAGTGCAGACGCTCGTTCGCTTCACGAATCCACGGCATTTTATGTTCCTTTCGCCTGAGAATCTTGTATGAACGGTGCAGCGGCGTCCTGCTGATGCTGGCGTGACGGATGGGCTAGTAGGTCGCCCTGCCGCCGCTGATGTCGAATACGCCGCCGGTGCTGAACGAGCACTCTTCGGACGCCAGCCACGCGACGAGTGCAGCAATCTCGGCAATCTCGCCGGTGCGGCCGATTGGAATGCGATCTACCATGTATTGCACCTGCTCCGGCGTGAGTTCGTCCAGGATGCGTGTGTGCACGACTGCGGGCGTAACGCAGTTAACGCGGATGCCACTCTTGGCGAGTTCTTTGCCTACCGACTTTGTGAGACCGATGACGGCTGCTTTGGTCGCGGAGTAGGGCACCATGCGCGGGTTGCCCTCCTTGCCGGCGATGGACGCGATGTTGACGATGCGCCCGTAGTCGCGCTCTAGCATCGCGGGTATTGCGGCGTGGCAGAACGCGAATACGCCGCGCAAGTTGATGCGATACACACGGTCCATCTCGTCGAGAGTTGTCTCCCAGATGTTGCCGTCTATGCCGGTAATGCCCGCGTTGTTCACGAGGATGTCAATGCGCCCCCAAGCGTCTAACGCTGCTTGCACAGCGGCGTCCGCCGTGGCTTGCTCCGACACATCGCCGATTACCAGCCGCGTGTCGCTGCTGCGTGCGGAGATTTCGCTTGCGGACTGCTCGCCGAGTTCGCTGTCGATGTCCACCATCACAAGGCGCGCGCCCTCTGATGCCAGCCGCCGCGCGATGCCATAGCCAATGCCTGTGGCGGCGCCCGTTATTATCGCAACCTGTTCGTCGAACCTGCTCATAAACGCTCCAATTCTTCTACAACTCGCCCTCTGCGCGAAGGTCTTTCAGCGATTGGGAGAATGCGTCGATAGTACGATCGATGACATCCTCGTCGTGTGCGGACGAGACGAAGAACGCTCTGCCGCCCATCATATCCACGCCGTTGACCAGCATAGCGCGACGCAATGTGCGTGTCGCGGCGGCGGGCATCGTGTCGTATATCTGCTGATATGGCATCGTGCAGATACCGCGATCACAGTCGCAGTCCGCGTTCAGGTTCACATGGATTATCGACGATATGCCGTGCGCGTGTCCCGCAACCTCGTTCTGAATGAATGCCGTATTCAGCCCATCCTTCAGCCGTTCCGCCATCGCGTCCGCTCTTGCGTTGACGCCTTCGTTGGCGATTGCATTCAGCGCGGCAACACCGGCAACGGCAGTCAGTGGCTGCGCGTTGTATGTGCCACCCTGCGGCACCCTGCCTTCATTGTCCCACTCTGGGTCGTTGCGGAATGCCATCAGTTCCATAATATCGGCTCTGCCGCCTACTGCCGCGCCGGGCTGCCCGCCCGCAATAATCTTCGCCATCGTGGTGAGGTCGGGTTCAAGTCCCCAGCGTACCTGCGCGCCGCCGGGCGACAGCCTGAATCCTGTGATTACCTCATCCATTATGAACAGGACGCCGTGCCGCTTCGTCTGCTCCTGCAGGTCGTGCAAGAAATGCGGGTTCTGCAATGGGAATGTGCCGTAATGCGCGCCGTTGCATTCGACGATTACGGCGGCGATGTCATCGTCCTGCGTCAGGATGTTGTCAACCGCCGCGATGTCCACGGGCGCGACGATTACCGTGTCCAGCACTTCCTGCGGCACTCCGCCGAGCGCTTGCCCGGATTCCGGCGTAACATAATCGTGCCAGCCGTGGAAGTGTTCGAGAAACTTGACAATTTTCGTCTTGCCTGTAAATGCGCGGGCGAGCCTTAGCGCGAGGTATGTCGATTCGGTGCCGGACGCAGTGAAGCGCACACGCTCCAAGGATGGCACGAGACTCTTGACTGCTTCAGCGTACCGAACTTCATGGGTTGACGCGCCGCCGACGTGCGTGCCCCTGCTAACTTGCTCGCGTATCGCCTCGATGATGGCGGGCTGGCTGTGCCCCATCAGCAAGCTGCCGTTTCCCATCACAAAGTCGATAATCCGGTTATCGTCCACATCGTACTTGTACGGTCCCTCGGCATAATCGATGTACGCGGGGAACGGCGAAGTGAAGCGCGTCTGGTGCGTAATGCCACCCGCGAACAGCGACTTACCGCGTTCATACCAATCCACCGATTTGCCAAACATCTCGCGGTAGCGTGCTTCAATGGTTGCCATAGTGAGACGCTCCTTTACGCAGAGTTAACGAATGACTTAATCGTATTATATGCACTCGGTAGTATCGGTCAAGGCGTGGAGTTGGGCTGAAGAATATCGGATAAGCAGGGTAGGGTATAGGTCGATTGAAATCACGGTGGAGCATATTCTCATTTCGGAGTGCTGTTCTTGTGCATGGGACGCTTGGCTGATACCATCATTTCAACCGAGTGCGCTTTGGCGCAGACGGAAGAGTGACGATGATTAACCGATGGAGGATTGACGAATGGTACTGCTTGGTTCGAGCGAATGGGTCTATGAAGTGTCGGGCGATGACTGGGGCAACCTGCCGGAAGGCGCGACTTACAAGGAAGCGACCGCCGTCGATGTGGACGCCAACGATAATGTGTATGTGTTCAATCGCGGCACACATCCGATGATAGTGTTCGACACGGAAGGCAATGTCCAGCGGACTTGGGGACATGGCATTTTCGCCAACCCGCACGGTGTTACCGTAGGTCCCGACGGCAATCTGTGGTGCGTGGACAATGGCGACCATACCGTTCGCCAAATGACGCCGGATGGCAAAGTGCTGATGACCATCGGCACACCGGGACAGCCATCGCCGCCGATGAGCGGTAAGCCGTTCAACGCGCCGGCGCATGTCGCATTCGACCCGCGTAACGGCGATTTCTATGTGGGCGACGGCTACACCAACGCGGCGGTGCACAAGTATTCGCCGGATGGCAAGCACTTGTTCTCGTGGGGCGAATCGGGCAACGACCCCGGGCAATTCAACATCGTGCACTATGTCGGCGTGGACAGGGATGGCTGGGTCTATGTCGCCGACCGCGAAAACCATCGCATCCAGATATTCAGCCCGGAGGGCAAGTTTGAAGCGCAGTGGACGAACATGTCGCGCGCGGCGTGCCTGTATCTGGACTCGAAGGGCGACCAAGAGCTCATCTATGTCGGCGAGTACTTCTCCGGCATCAACCCCAACCGGATGGGAACGCATCTAGGCCCGCGCGTGAGCATATACAACACGCAGGGCAACCGGCTGGCGCGGCTCGGCACGCAGACATACGGCGACGAACCGGGGCGTTTCTACTCGCCGCACGGCATCGCGACTGATTCCAAGGGCGACATCTATGTGGCAGAAGTGTCCTACGCCGACTACGGCAGCAAGATGGACCCGCCTCAGGAACTTCGCTCGATGCAGAAACTGATTAAGCAGGGATAGGGATTCTGTCAGTTATTCAGTCTGTCAGTGGGGCAGTGGGGTGGTTCGCCGCGCGAGCGTTTCACCTCACACCCTGCTCCCTGTCTTGGCAGGGGGAAGATTGGCAGCGGCAGTTTTAGCCTTCTCTCATAAAGGGGAAGGGACTTTTGCAATGTCTTGAGGTGCGATTATGATGGCAGCGGAGTTGGGTGTCGAGAATGTGGAGCTTAGCGCGGAAGGCGTAACCATTCATTGGACGGATGGGCATACCTGCTTCTATACCGGAAAGTATTTGCGGATAAACTGCGCCTGCGCGGAGTGCGTCGAGGAATGGACGAACCGCAAGCTGCTCGACCCGGCGACCATTGACGCTAACATCATGGCGCTGGACTACCTGAAGATCGGCAGATACGCCCTGCAATTCCTGTGGAGCGATGGGCACTACACCGGCATCTATCCGTTCACGATGCTGCGGATGCTGTGCCAGCATGTTGATGACGAGGGATAACCTTCCGAGGAGAAGCGTCTTTGTTTTGCTGACGACTTGTCCGCATCAACCACTGATTTCCCGATAAGTATTAGAGAGGGCTGGCAATCAACATTGCCAGCCCCCTTTGCTGTCTGCTGTTCTGCTACCGCGTTAGGCGGGCTTGAACTTGGGCAGGCTGATTTCGTCCGTTACATCCTCGAAGACTACTTCTAGGGGCATGCCTATAACTAGCTTTTCGGGCGTGGGGTCGTCCATGACGATGTTGGTTGGCATGATGGGACCCTCGTCGAGCTCCACCAGCGCCGTAACGAACGGCACATCATCGACGAAGCCGGGATGTGGCGGGCGATGCACGATGGCGTAGGTGTAGAGTGTCGCCTTGCCGCTGACCTGTCGCCACTCGGTGTTGCGCGAGAACGTGATCGGCGAAATGTCGCGCGGGTAGAAGTAGTACTGCTGCGCGTCATTGTCGTAGCGCAGCCAGAGTTCGTGTTCCTTCGCCTTCTGCCAGTACATGTCAGACTCGACCTGCGGCGTGGGCAGAGGCTTGTTGTATGCTTGCGTCATTTATCTTCTCCGTTGTAGTGAGTTCAGAATAGGAATGCCCTAATCGTCTAATGCAACTGTGATCAGGGCTTTGCCATATTTGCCGCTTAATCGATGCCGAGAACGACCGTGCCCGTCGAGGACAGCGAGCCGCCCGTGCCGTTGATGAGGCAGAGCTTGGGATCGTCGAGCTGGCGCTCGCCAGTCTCGCCGCGCAGCTGCCTGACCGCTTCCAGCACCAGGAACATGCCGTACATGCCGGAGTGTGTATAGGACAGACCGCCGCCGCTGGTGTTCATCGCGAAGTCGCCGCCGGGCGCCGTGCGCTGATTCGCCACAAAGTCCGGACCTTCGCCGGGCTCGCAGTAGCCGAGGCTTTCCAGCGTGGCGAGTACGGTGTATGTGAACGAGTCGTAAATCATCGAGAGGTCGATGTCATCGTGCGTTACGCCTGCCATCTGCAGCGCCGCCGGTCCGGAGTACTTTGCCCATGTGCGGGTGAGGTTCTTCATCTGGCTGAGGACGCCGTGGTCGTGTCCTTCCGCCGCGCCAAGTACATACACCGGCTTCTTCGGCAGGTCGCGCGCGCGCTCCGGCGTGGTCACGACATACGCGCCGCCGGCGTCCGTTACCAGACAGCAGTCCGGCAGATGGAACGGCCAGGCGATCCAGCGAGAGTTATGGTAGTCGTCGAAGGACATCGGCGTGTCTTTGAAATATGCCTTGGGATTGAGGTTCGCCCACTTGCGTGTCGCGACAGCAACCTCTGCCATGCCCTGTCGCACTCGGCGCTCGCCGTACATGTGCATGTAGCGGCGTGCTGCCATCGCGTAGTTGATGGGCGCACCGATGAATCCGTAGGGGGACTCGTATTGGGGGCCCGCGTCGGAGCCATTTGCGCCCGCGCGTGAACGAGCGCTGCGGCCCGCTTCGCCGTGCGTAACCAGAACCGTGTCGCAGTAGCCGGCGTTTATGGCGGCGACAGCGTGCGCGATGTGGATGATGAACGACGAACCGCCGACTGCGGTCGTGTCGGTGTAAGTCGGGTTGACGCCTAAGTATTCGCCCAGGTTAATCGTCGATGTGCCGGCGGTCATCAGACCGTTGACATCGCTCATTTTCAGCCCGGCGTCTTCGAGGGCGTTATAAGCGGCTTCGGCGTGAAGCTGCAGGTTGGACTTTTCTACTCTTCCTATCTCGTCGGATTCAGCCACTCCAACAATGGCAACCGACTTGCTCAGATCGGCCATTTTATATGGCACCTCCCGTGTGATTTCTGCCGTGTCGCAGTCCAAAGTCAAGGCGGACGCAGTGCGTCAAACGCCGCAGAATAGGATATACCGTGCGGCACTCAAAGGCAAGACGGCGAATGCGATTTGATAGCGTTTCCATTCAGGTGATTTGAATAAAGAGCCGTTCGTCCCCTGCTTCCGCTAGGGGCAGGGTCTGAACGTGTCGAAGACGAGAAATCAAGGCGCGTGGTTCGACAGGCTCACCAGGAACGGTGGCAAGGTATCGCTGATAGGTGTTGATGTTAAGGCAATTTGAAACGCATGCGTCCCGCGATGGGAAACCATAAGGGTTGTCCCTGCGCCATGTGCCAACATGTATAGGCAATACCTAGAAGAAAAGGCTATCGTGCGATATGTGTCAGCCTTCTTGGGACTGGGCTGAAATATGTGGACGGTATGGATAAGGCTTTAGGGGCTGCGGTTGTTGATGGGGATGGTCAGCCTGGGAGTGGGGATTTGGGCTGCTGCGGTGTGCTTGCGGGCGCGTCCTTCGACAGCCCCTTCGACTGCGCTCAGGGCAGGCTCAGAATGAACTGGAGTAACAGGATGTGCAGGGTTTTGGGTGTGTAGTTCTTCGGGGTCGGGGTCGTTGG
>VXNZ01000016.1:5118-11193 GCA_009840355.1 Chloroflexota bacterium | reverse complement strand
GCATACCCAATCTACCAGTGGCGGCTTGACTTGTCAACCTTTCCGTATAATTCCCGGTAATTAGCAGCGTCCCCGTTTGACACGCCGCTGGGACTAGCGCGTGCCAGAGACTCGCGGCTGACATAGAAATCGTATTCGTGCGCTTCGCCGTCTGCCAATGCCGGCACGTACAGACGGTACACGCCGCCGCTGAATGTTTGCGGCATGGGTCCAGCAGGCGCGCCAGGGTAAAGGCTTGTCTTATCCTCCCAGCATCGTTGCCCTTCGTCGCAGACCAGCAGATTGCGTCCATTCGAATCAGCAAACCCTTCGATGTCTGATATGCGGATAAGGCCCTCGGCCAGCGCGCCGCCCGATGTATTCGTGATTGCCAGCCTAGCCTTCATCAGCATCGCCGGTCGAGGCGTTGCCGTGGGTGTGGGTGTGGGTGGGTATGTGGGTGTGGGCGTAGGCGTGATAGTAGGCGTTGGGGTCACTGTTGGCGTGTGTGTCGGTGTCGCCGTTATCGTTGGCGTTGGAGTATGCGTCGCGGTTGGCGTGTGCGTTGGCGTATGCGTTGGCGTAGGAGTGGCAGCGACAATAGTGAAGCTCACCTCTACGTAGGCAACTTGTTGATTGCCTTGAAGGTTAAACACCGTAGACGTTAGGAAGTATCCGCCGGCAGGACAAGCATCGTTAATTTGGCGCGTATATGTGTAGGGCCCGCTACTTTGCCCTGTTCGTCTCAAAGTCGTGGGGATGTTAGAGCAAGCAGCCCGAACATCGTTTGCATCATTGTCGGTTAATGTGAAGGATGTAAGCGACCTGTATGAGTCCCCGACACCGGACAAGGCGAAGGTCACATTCGTTGCCTGCCCTTCCAGCACAGTGCCAGAACCATCCCCTAGCGTGATGGTGTAAGATGGCGTTTGAGCGGACGCTATGCGCGGCAGGTCGCTGGCGGCGGGTTGAACCAGCGCCCAGCCCAGCGCGATAGCGGCAATCGTCGACGCAGTCAACGCCCGGAGCATCACGCCAGCCCTTGCCTGCGCCGCTTGCCCATGTCGGGCGGCTTGAAAGACATTTCTTGATTCGCAGTGTCTTCGAGACCTTCGGGCATTTGTATGCGCTTCGCGACGTACTCCTCTTTTGTCGGCGTGGGGGCCGTCAGCCCAAGTCCGCCTTGCAACGTGTGAGAGTCTTTATGCACAATCGCCGTATAGTCGCGGATGAAGTTGCCTATTTCACGGGGGCTATTCCTATTCTTGTCAAGGAACACCAGCAAACGCTTCCGAACAGGTGTCATATCGTCGCTCATGGCGTTGTATGAACGCAGGTAGTTTTCAACCGGCATGCCTGATCTTTTCAGACGGCGGAGCGTCCGAACGGCAACGGCAAGGTCTTCAGCAAGAGCGTAGTCCGGCTTGCGCGCGCCCGACCTGACAAGCGCTTCGTTTCGCGCCATTTGCGGCAATGTGTTCATCAACGCCGTGCCGATCCGTCTGATGTCTTCGTCCACGTTCTCCTGCAGTTCGTGCGCCAGCTGCTTGCCGCCTTCGACGTGCGAGTATGTGTTGGCGAACAGACTGTTGCGAATCGCTTCTAATCCGGCTTTATTCAGGTTGCCTTTGTCATCTGCCAGTCCCGCAAGCTCGTTCTCTTCGAACGAACCTAACCAGCTGTTGGGAATGTCTTTGTTGGCGTCTGAAAGCAGCACTTCGTTCAGTGTGGCGGAATCGGGAATGTCGAGGCGCGCGAGCTGCTCGTCCTTGAATGCGTCGCTATGCTGCTCAGCGGATTCCGACGGCGAGGACACCATGCCGCGCGGGGCGTTGGCTTCGCGGGCAAATGCCTTGCGCTGAATCGGGTCCATCTCAGTCGCGCGTTCTCGCACAAGGATGGGCTGCTGAATCCCCTCAATCTGCCGCGGGTCTATCCCGACGCGGCTTAGCGTGTCCGGCGACTTCAGTGCGTCGACGTAGCTCTGATACTTGTCAGGATACATCGCTGCCGCGCGTTGTATCCCCATCACGCGCCCGCTGCCGCTTTCTACCGCTCCGTCGGGTCCTACGATAGGCGGTCCCATATCAAGCATGTGCGTCTCGTCCAGCACATCCTTAGGGCGCAAGTTGCGGGCAATGCCGGATACCTGATGCTCGGCTGTCTTGCGGTCTCGCTTGCGGGGCTGCAGCTCAGTGAATGGATAGTTGGGGTTCTCTTCCATCGTGGCGGGGTTGTGCGACGGCTGCACCTGCCCCAAATCCATCACGCGCCAGTTGAAATCGTAGTTTTCGTCTGGGCGGCTAATGCTCGGCGCTGTCGTCTGTGAACCCTGTACGCCCATGTCAGTCTTGCTTTTCAGTCCGACCGTATCAATCATCCCCTCGATTCTTTGCCGTTCTGTCGGGGACAGGTCGCTGTTCCACAGAAGACCTTGAACTTTCGCAAGCGTTTCCTCTCGTGTTGCGTTTCCTGACTGCCATGCGTTTATAGCTTCGCGCGCCAGGCTGACGGGAACACGTGTTACGCCCTCAGCCATCGTTTCCCTGATGGTGCGCCCTACGAAGCCGTCTGTGGCTTCTGCTGCGGGTTCTTCCGGCGTGGGAATAACTGACGGCGTGGACGGCTTTGGACCGGGGCTAGGCTGTTTGGGCTGCGGCTGGGAGCCG
Organism: Chloroflexota bacterium; assembly: GCA_009840355.1. Classification (NCBI taxonomy): domain Bacteria; kingdom Bacillati; phylum Chloroflexota; species Chloroflexota bacterium. The sequence goes on along the minus strand of VXNZ01000016.1, from coordinate 8,545 downwards.
GATGGCGGCTCAGGTGGCTTATTTCCCTGCTGCCCCGGTTGTGTACCTGGCGGGCTGTCCAGAGGACGGCTTCGCGCTCCTATGCCGCTGCCAAATAGACCGCCGCTCCGGTTGAAGTTTGCGCGAGACCTCTTCAGCTGCCGCGGCGTTGGCGGCTTCGACGCTAGACGCTGGTGCGCCGTGCCTTGCTTGTCGTAGTGGATCCAGCGATACAAGCCGGTGTCTTTGTCGTAGTGGACGCCGTCGGGTAGCCTTGCCTTCGATGTCTGCCCGGGTTTCTTCTCGTACCACGCGCCCTTGCGTTTCCGCTTTGGCAAGCCAAGCCTGATGTTGGGAGGATTCACCTTCACGTCCAGTTTCGGCTGTACCTGAATGTCGTCGCCGGACGCAAGCTCTGGGCCGTCGTCGAAGATGAACTCCATCTCGTTATCTGACGGCGGGATGAAATCCATACCCGCCCCTGCACCGTCCGGCGGTATGAAGTCCGTCGCACCACCGTTTGACACAATGAAGTCCAATTTAGACGGCGTGATGAAGTCTGTGTCGAGCGGCGACAGCGCCATGTCGTCAACATAGCTGTACGGTCGGGCTGTGTAGGACTGCAGCATGCTCATAGGCTATGAGAATGGCGGCGTATCGTCAATAGTGACCTGCCACCTCAAATTCGACTGTGGTCGGCCGTCCATAGATCTCTTCTACTGCCTGCTAAACTGTGCGCATCTGCCTCTTTTTAATCATCTCAGCTATAAATTCCGTCTGGACAACGACGGTCAACACATCATCTTCATAAGACAGCGCTTCCGAATGGTAAAACCATGAGCGGTAGGCGACAGAGTCCAAGATGCTCTCTAAATGACCTAGAACCGCATACCATCGCTCAGTGACTCTGGGGTCATTGGAACGAGGTAATTCAGGCATATCTACCTGTGGCGGCTCAGGTGCGGATGCCGTTCGATGCATAGGCAAGGTCGGTATTCCGGTCGGTACGTGTCTGTCGCTCTCCTGCAGCAGATTGCTCAAGCATTTGGTCAGGTAGGGAACGAGGTTGTACGGCTGGCTCCTGAGTGTATCGGCTATGATTTTGTCCGCCTCGGCACTTCCGGGGTTAACTCCGCCGCCGCCCAGTTTGTCGAAGTGTGTGTACTGCAGGGGGACATGGTACTCGCAGCCGGTTGGGCAGTGGGGACCGCACACTAAATCGAATGCGCGGTTTGCTCTTTCGATGAAAGATTGTAGAAATTGGTCAGAAAACAGAACAGACTCGTTTCCGTCGTTTTCCTCGCCGCCTGCTGGCCGGGCGGCCATCTTGTTAGAGGTGTGAATCATGTTAGAGGTGTTATTAAAGGATAACTCCGAAAGCCCACGAAAGATTTTCGTGGGCTTTTCCGAAAGTCCACGAGAATCTTCCGTGGGCTTTTCGACCTCTGTTCTAAAATCTAAGTCCATCGACGGCTGTGTTTCGAGTGACACGGAAGGCACTAATAGACGCCAACGGGTATGCGTGATCCACATCTTGCCGCCGTCGTTTCGAGGACGCGAGCCGCCGCCCTGAGAAACCTTCTCGATGATGCCCTTACGGGCGAGACGCGAGACGATATGCAGGTAGTTACTATGCTTAAGTCCAGTTTTGTCCAAAATGCCGGGGTGGGTGTCAGTGGAGCGCAGGGGGGGTGCCGGCTCAAAGCCGACCTTCGGACCGCACCACAAGCAGAGCTCGAGCAGCACGTGGCGCTCGCGCGGTGTCAGCGATACGCCGTTCACAAGGCGGCTGCGCGCCCAGTCCAGTGCCACCTGTCGATGCCGGAACGGTGCCTGTTTAGGTGCTTGTGCATTGGTTGGTTCTGGTGTATCATAGGGGAGTGCCATGTGTTAGGTTCTCCTACTCCTGATATTTGGCAGTTCATTCAATGCGCCAGAGCAACATATCTGGCGCATTGCCATTTCCAAAACTAATGTTCGTTGGCAATAAGAAAAAGCCTCTTGGCAAATCTTGCAAAGAGGCTTTCGATGCTGTATATTTATTTGGAGTAGGCATCAACGGTCCTTGATGTCTATTTGTAAATGCCGCCTGTCCAGCCGCAGGTGGCATTTTGCGAACTCAACCACCGCCTGCTAAGGTGATGGCCCCACCCTCACACGCAAGTGACTGAGTCGCCTGGACAAAGTCCAGAAAGGAAAGGCCATTTCCTCAACGACTAATCTATCACATTACCGTTCACAGAGCAATTGTATATTGGTGCGTCTGAGTTTACTCGCAGAGTAGCACCATAAAGAAGCCCTTGCCGCAAACTTGCGGCAAGGGCTTCTTTACTACTGATATTCTATGTAGATGTAGTAGTCTCCTGTGCCAACTATCGCCGCATCCTGCTCGGCGGTCGTCCTGTAAAACAGATAATCCATATCGTCGAATTGCACATCGGCAAGCTTTGAGAATCCCCCGATGACGTCGTACGGGTTGGTGCCATATAGGACTATTGGTTCACCAAGGGATGCCGGCACACTGATGTAATTATAGCCATCCTTCTGTCGCGCCGGGTACACGCACCTAGTCTTGTACCCTGTCGCATCGAATCGCGCTCCGTCGGTGAGTTCCTGTTCAGTCGGCTTAAGCCCATCTGTCCATCCAACGACGTAAAAGGGCGTGTCAGCCGGCACTAGCAATTTGGGTAGAATCATGGACCATCCTCCACTAAAAAGAGTATATCGATATTGTAACTGCCTGTGCCTACATCCGGTAGAGACTGGTCGCTGTTTGTGTACCATATCTGATGTTCGCTGATGCTAACCCCTTCTTTCCACCCCTGAGGCGGCGCGCCATCTCTACCGAACCTACCCACCCGATTGCCAAAGCGCAGCCTATCCGGATGCCCTTCACTGACAGGCACAGCGAACCACACACGCCCGTTAACTGCACTGGACGGCACGACGCCGTCGTAGGGCGTCAAAACGCCTTGGTCAAATTCCTCTGCTGTCGGCTGACCGGCAACGCTCCAACCGACGATGGCTTCGCCTGTTCGAACGGCATAGTATAGGAGTTGGATCCTGAGGTTTTCTATCGTCGCACTCTGCTCGGCGGTCGTTCGATACAAAACATTCTGTACATTCCGGATCTCGACATTCTGCAGACGAGTGAATCCGCCCAAGCTATCCGCACTCCCACTCCCCCAATTCAGCTCTTGGGGCGTGCCTAGGTATATAGGCGCGGCAAACCATACATATCTAAAGGTATTACTATTAGGCTCTGGCACGGTCCCTCTGTAAAACGTCACGGGCGAAAAGCCGCCGGTACTGGGCGCGCCGAATTCCTCGCCGGCATCGAGTTCGTCACTGGTGGGCGTGGTGCCGGCGCTCCATCCCACTAGTAGCGGGGGAGTGGGTGTCGGCGTGGGCGTAGGAGTGGCTGTGGGTGTCGGCGTGGGCGTAGGAG
>VXNZ01000016.1:0-5108 GCA_009840355.1 Chloroflexota bacterium | reverse complement strand
GTGGGTGTCGGCGTGGGCGTAGGAGTGGCTGTGGGTGTCGGCGTGGGCGTAGGAGTGGCTGTGGCCAGCGGCCTGATGTCGTGAGCTTCGCCCACAGGTATCTGCAGCGCCGCGACCGCTGTCTGAACTGCAAAGTTGGCGTTGACCATCTCGGGGAAAGGCGGATTATTCACAATAACTGCCGGCGTCGGCGTCCTGTAAAGCTCAGGCATGCATTTCAACACGTCCTGTGTCTCGGTGACCGTTGTGGTAGTCGATGTGCCGTTCCCATTATTTACTGTTGTACTTGTCTCGTCGGTCAGCGTCGTGACTTCGCACTCCTCTCGTAAGAGCAGGGCGGATGCAAGATCAACGACCGCAATTTCCTCTTCCGCGTTCGCCTGCATCGCGATGGCTGTGGCTACGGCAAGGTCGCCGGGGTCTGGTGTGGCGTCCATGTAGAGTGTGAGCACTGTGGCGAGTGCTGCGAACACTGTGATGATGCTGACAAGATAGGTTCGTCGCGGCATGATGCCCTAATTTTACCACATTTATACAATAAGATATTCATTAATAGCGTATTCTTGTCTGGCAGAACAAGATATATGTTAATATCATGGCATGAATGCACAAATTCCGGGTATGAAGACTGAACGCAAGGGGTCTGCGAACAAGACGTCGAAAGGCAATGTGTTCGATTCGAGCGGCGCAACGCGTCGCCGTATCAGAAAGTTCATGCAGCTGCACGATGTGAAGTCATACATGCATCTGTCGAGATTGTTAGGCGTACGGAGTGGGGCAACCGTATGGGCATGGATGAACACCGCTCGCCGTCCTAATGCCAGGTTCACATCGCGAATGCTGGAGTTGACCATGTGGGTGCAGGAACATGGGCTTGACCTGACTTCGGTAGAGTATGTTGACTGGGACATTCCCATGATAGTCTTGAGAGGTGGCGCTGATGAGTCGCGTCGATATCTATCGCCTAGAGACTGGGCATACATATCAGATAATTAGGTCGAAGAAGGACACGGACCTGTTAGACTACGTCCATGACGATTCCGGCACCACCCGGACATATTTACTGCCTAGGCCGTCCATCTTCGCTCAAAGACAGCCGCCGAAGGTTGATAGCTGGGAAGAACTTCTTGAATATCAAGCGCCGCGGGGCGAGATAGCGCCGCGTAAGTGGATGGTGTTCGCCCACGGCGACGACGGCATTGCATTGGGGCTTAACGGGCCGCTGACAAAGCCGGAGCGCCAAAACCTTCTTGACAGCGTTGAACTCGTGTCTGTGCAGCGCGCCCAAAGCGCCGCCTCGAAGACTGACGCCGCGCAGAACCGGCTTATGAGTATGGCAATGACTGCGATCATTGGTATCGCGGTCGTCCTGGCGCTGGTGATCTGTCTCGTTGGTATCTCGGGCTATCTCGGTCGAGACGATGCGCCTGTGGACGCTGTGCAAACCGAGCAGGACGTTGGGCCTCCCCCTACGCCGGGGCCGACACCTGAAGACTGGCAAAATCCGCGTCCAGCGCCGTAGGGAGTGATTATGTACGCCGCTTACTGGATACATAGACACCGCTTCTGGTTAAAGCGCCGGTGGCAGATTCGCCGGCGGCGCCCGAAGGTGGAGCGTGTGAAGTACGAGGAGCTCGTCATTTTCGATGACGACGCTGCTGACATCTATCGCGTGGCACTGCCTGTTGAAGAACTTTACGAGCACATGAATAGCAATGCGCGTTTCGTTCCTGACACCCGTATGCCGCAATATGCCGGCGCCGGCGCTGCCTATCTGGTAGGCATTCCCGTGATGGGGCTTCCGTGGTTTCTGCTCGGAGTGGACATCGTCGTAGTAGCTCTGTTAGCCGTCTGTTTGGCTATGGTGTTCACCGTTCCGGGCTGGATTGTGGGCCCGACCTTTGGGCCTAAGCCGCAGTGGATCGGCGTGCGAACGGAGGGTGGCGTCAAGCCGTTCGACCTTGATGGCTACTTCTCGTCGGACGACCCGGAAGCGTCCTTCGTGGCTGAAATGCTCCAAATGCGCGATCTCAAAATGGTGCTGTCCGCCGGCAAATCCCAAATGCAGAAAATACAGCTCGCGGCTACTATCACGCTCGTTGTGTGCCTCGTTGTCGCTCTATTCTTCTTCCTGACGGTGTTTCAATGACTGATCTATTTCTACCGCAGAAAACGGGCGACGACGGCTTGAGCCTGCTTACGCCAAAAGGCATGCAATTTCAGGGGCGCCGCAAGGACGGTTTGGCGCTCCTCGAACCGTGGCTACCTGCAGGCGAAGAAATATCCATGTCGCCGCCGCCGCAAGGTCAAGCCACTATCCGGTCGCCAATGGATTTGCGAACAGGGCGCAGCTTCCTGCCGCGCGTCGCTATCCTCTTTGGACGCCGCGGGCAGGGCAAGACTCTGTGGCTCACTGCGATGCTATGGATGATGAAAGAACGGGGACGTCTGCAGGGCACGCCGCGATTTGTGGCGACTAACTACTGGACTTCGTTCAGCGACCATGCGAGTCCGTATCTGCTAGATGAACTGCAGGAGTTTCCCGATTGGGCGTACAACGCGATTATCGGCATTGACGAAGTGGTCGACCTGCTGCCGTCTGCTCGCGCTATGAGCAACTATACGCTGTTGTCTCAGTCTTTCTTCCGGCAGATTCGCAAGCGCGGCTGCGAAGTCCTAGCAGCAACGCAATTCCCGCAAGAGCTTAGCCGCGGCATCCTTCGACAGGTGGACTTCTTCCTCGAGACGGAGCTGGTGCAGTACGGCAAGGGGGTGCGGACCTACTGGCACGACTGGTGGGGGCAATTTACAGGGCAGTACAAGCAGCGGTACTGGCCTCCGGAGCGCGATGCGCATGATTACGCTTTCACGCTGTGGGGCACGGATCAGATGTTTGGACACTACCGAACGGAAGAGGTGGTCGCGACAGTCGTTAGCGATAGCCGCGATGAGATTATCAGCCAACAGTGGCAAGAAGGCGACATGTTCATCGGCGACATCGAAAAGGGAGAGGTTCAGAATGTCGGTCGTCGTTCGTTCAGCGAGATACTCGATATGATAGACGGCAATACGGTGGTGCTTCTTGACGACCTGATGGACATTGCTCGAGAAGACCTAGACCTTCCCTACCTGTCAATGACGCGCCTTCGCGACATACTGACTGGCATGGGCTTTATCGTGGCACAAGACGACGAGGGCGACTGGGTGGTCAGCAAATGAGTACGCTTGGGCATGTGGTCGGGATCCTGTCGGCGCTGGTTCTGGCGTTCATTTTGTTTGGCGTGATTGCCGAGACGTTGCCGTATGCCCGCTATCTAGGCTGGGGGTTTGCTGTGGTCGCCCTGATGCTGCTGGCGGGTATGTTTATTGCGATGCGCTATGACTATGTCCGCCCGGTAGGAGAGGATTCGTGATAAAGCTGGTGCTGCGCCTGGGCATTCTCGCGGCTGTCGTCTTGGCGGTCGGAGGATACTGCTCGACGGCAAGCGCACAGGAATCAATCGCGGCGCCGTCCACGCTTGCCATTCATACAGCTTATGCCTATCACGACATTTTAGGCAACGGAGACGGCAGCGTTGCCGTCCTTGTGCGATACGCGATTGACTATGCGGACGACGATTTACCGTCCAGCAGTATCGACGAGCTGCTTGCTGTGCAGCTCAGCGCAGCGGCGCCGGTCGTGTCGGCGCAACCGTTCCCCTATGTAAGACAGGGCTTCGGGCAAGGCGTGGTCGGATTTTTCATCCCAGCGCCGGACGACATCGAAGCCGACACGGATTTGACTGTGAGCTTGTTTTTCTTTCCTGGGGGCATCACAGGCGCCGATCCGCGCGAAACTTCGGTGCTGTGGCGCACCAGAACGGTATTTGAATCAGATCTAATCGATGCCTTGCGGACAGTCCAGCGGTCACCTGCATGGGTTGCAGCTGCGGCTGAAGTTATTGACGGTGAGGGCAATCTGACGGCGTCCGGTCAATCATACGCCGCAAGCGCAATACCCTATGTCTCGACACTCGCGCCCGGGCTCTACTCGCAGGTGCTCCACGATGTCACGGTAAGGCGCGCTGAGATAGGGGATACATACGCGCAAGAGCTGCAAAACACCGGCGGCAGCGCCCGCTGGCGAACGCAGTTCAACTCCACGGCTGAATGGCTGGGGCAGCCGGTGATTATGATCACCACAATCGCGACGCTGATTTTAGGCTTGATAGCGGCGTACTTCTTCCAAAAGATTTCAGGTAGCCAGCTCACAACGCTGCCAGTGATAGCACTGGCACTGGCCGGCGGTGCGCTGGTAGGATGGGTTCACCTTGCATTTATCGGCGTGCTCGGCTTTGCAGGGCTTCTGATCGTCGCATTCGTGGTCATTCTAAAGAGAGCTTCTTGATGCTGTGGTATGGTGTCGTAATGCTGTTCGTTGGCGGTACTGTTTTCTCATACGTTGTTGACGGTTACAGCGGTGTGGGTAGCACGCGCGTAACTGCGCCGGTTGATGTTGGCTATTGGGTGATACCTGTCGAGACGCTCAGCGGCTTTGTGCCGGAAAAGTATGGACAAACGCATGTGGAGATGGAAGCGCCCGTCACGCTTGCCGTCGGAGGCACTGAGACGATGGAGTACATAGCGGGTATCTATGTCAATGGTGACGACTACTGGACATGCGCTACTCCGGACGGCACAGAGCTTCCGGCGCCTTGCCTGTTCGTCCATCGACCGCAGCCGGTGGCACATGCAGTGGGAGAGTATGTCTATAACGACAATGCCGCGGCGCTCAACGAATTCATCGGCTTTCGTATGGCAGAACGGGAAGAAGGGTTTGGAGCAATCACGCTGCCCTTTAAAATGGTAGGGGCAATCAGCAGCTTCGTGATGAAGGTGATAATATGGGACTGGCAGTTCCTCGAAGGCAACGCGCAATACTTCAAGTGGTTCTTGCTGTGGCCGCTATCCGCTATGCTGGTCGTGGCATCGATCCGGTTGGCGATCGATACGCTCGGCATTTTTTCGTAGCAAAAAAAGGGAACTATGTATTTGACTAGCCAAGCCTTTACATAGGGAATGATGTCCTTAATTAGACAAATAAGCCAATGTGTGATATACTCTAATTA
>VXNZ01000015.1 GCA_009840355.1 Chloroflexota bacterium | reverse complement strand
GCCAGATTAGGGCAATTATCATCTGGGCTAAAGTGATTTGACGACACGCCCTAGTGGGCATTCATCAGGAAGCCGCGGCCTGAGTGTCCTGCGCCTGACAGCGCGGGCATGGCTCGTCGCCCCGGGGCGCAACCGCGTAGCCGATGGATAGCGCGGCTCCGGTCACGTCCGTCAGCGCCCGCTCGATGGGAGAGTGCAGTCGATTCTCCAGCATCTCAGCTGCGAACCGGCTGTGTGCGCTCACCACGAACTGCCCACCGGCGTAGGCCAACCCTCGCGACTCCGCCAGCCAGGTCTCGAACGCCGGCCTGGGCACCTGAGACCGCAGCACTTCGAGCACGGACGCCCACACCTCCTCCGCCGGGGACACCTGCTCAACGTGCGCCAGGTGAAGCAGGTCCCAGTCGGGCGGCTCCCGCGCGAAGTCCTGCCCTCTCGACGGTCCCGGTATAGACGCAGGCGGTGGCTCGAGGGCGAGACCGGCAATAGATCCCTCGCCCGTTCGCAGGACATCCTCCGCAATCCGCCGCGCGAAGCCGACCACGTTCCTGACGCCCCTGCTCTCGCTGACGCGACCGGCGATGTAGCCAGCAGTCCGTTCGTCCGGTGGCGATCCCGTCAGCTCTTCGTAGGTCGCCGTGAGAAGCCTCAGGTCAGAGAACTGCGCGGCCAGAATGCCGCCGTGTCCCACCTTCGCCAGTGAGCCGGCGAGGAGTTCGAAGAAGTCCGGCCGGTCGTATTCTGACCGTGACAGGTTTGCAGCTGCAGCTGCTTCCTCTTTTTCCTCATGTACTTTTTCCTCATGTATCTGAGGGGATGTCATGATTTGTGACATGTTTCTCAGAAACCTGTCATGATCCGTTACATGTTTCTCGGAACCGTGACGTGTTTCTCGACCGAAACCTGTCACAATCCGTGACGTGTTTCCCGGCCGCTCCGTGACATGTTTCCCGAACCTGTCATGGTCTCGCCAACGGCTTCCAAGAACGCCATCATCTGCTCGGGTGTGATCCCCACCGCCAGCAACTCGTCGATCCGCCGGTGCACGTCGCCTGTCGAAACGGATAACCGTTCGGCGACGACTTCGGGCTCTGGGAGCCGGGTCTGGGCGTCGGGCGACCTCGTGATCTCCGGCAGTACACCTTGCGCCGGGTGCGGGTTCCTAACGACCGGGGAGTTGAAGCGGTAGCGGGTTGTCGTGCCCCGTCCCGATGAAGTGCGCCCGCCGCCGTGCTCGACCTTGATGAGCAGACCGTTTCGCACCAGCCGGCCGAGGCAGTTGCGGTATCCACCGTAGGACATGTCGGGAAGGTGCTCCTCGATGAGCTTCTTCCCTCTCATCCAGAACTCGCCGTGGTCGTCGTGAGCGACCAGGCAGATGGCGTTGAGAACCTGTCTAGTTCTCGGCGTAAGGCAGGGATGTATCAGAGTCTGTGCCCAGTTGCTCAGATCATATCCCATGTCGGCGCCCCCGATGGGAAGATTGGCGACCGAGGTGGACGCGCGAGTGGACGGCGTGTATCGTCGACGTTGATGGAGTGCCGCGGCGTCCCCCACTCGCGCGTGCGATGGCAACGCGGGGAATGGCGATGATCCGCTCGAAGCCGGTCTCACCGACGATGTGGCTGTGATGGTTCCCCAGCACAAGCCTGGGCCCGGCAGCGCTGGGATTACGATGCTCCGGCGTGAAGGTGAGGGAGTGACGGCCTGTGCCCTTCCGTCTCACGCATTCCCGCCGGGCTATCGTATTATCGAAGGCCGAGCGCTGCATGCTAATATTCATAGCGCATCAGCTTCCTGGCAGGTTTGCGGTCCAGGCCTTGTGCTGCTGCAAACCTCACAAGGCCTGTTTCTCCGCCCTCCTTCTAGTGCATAACGGTTCGCGGTCGTTCCGTAATCCACCCCTCCACCTCGCTTTCGCGCCAACGCACCGCGCGCTTGCCGACCCTGACGGGCCGCGGAAATTTTCCAATCTGAATCTTGCGATAAAGCTCCGACCTGCTCAGCCCCGTGTAACTCAAGACTTCCTCCAATCTTATTAACCGATCAATCACGATAGTTCCTCCTCTCCTACTTGCTACGATAAACTTTCTTTGAACTGCAAACCGCCTGATCATTTCTGCTTGAGGGCCCCGTCCATAAGGGAAATCTGAATGATTGAATTCCGTAATGGACGGCTTCCGTCGGGAAGCGGTTTGCAGAATTTGCACAGGGGGTATCCGGGCTCCTCATGGACAAGTCGTGTCAGACCTGTCCATGGGCTGAACGTGGCTATACTACGGAGTTCAGCCGGAGCCCGCCCCTGTGCGGGGCATCCCAATGAGGGAGATTACTGGAAGATGAGGTGGGGACTTGTACTGGCGAGCCAGCGGTGGACGAGGATTCGGGGAGTCTGGAGGAACCGGTTCCGGCTTAGCGGCGCGTCTGCCGCGCCATGCGTGATTTCCGGGGGAAGTGCCTTGAGAATCGAGGTCGTCCGGGAATACCGGATCGCCAGCCTTCCGAGGCGGATTGTCAGTGACAGTGTGAAGTCTCGGAAAAAGAATCGTCCAGCTCTGACGAGGACTTCAAACGCTCCCGTAGCGACCGTAAGTATGTAAGTGACTAAAACGGCATATGCAGCTTCTGCAACGGCTAGAGCTGACAGCGAAGCGCCGAAATCACCTGAGGCAAATTCGGCAATTCCTGCTGCTCCAAGGCCGAGCCACATCAGCACTGGTATCAGGCAGATCAACAGAGCCATCAGCAGTTGATCGGCGCTTACCCGTGGGCCTGTTATGTGAGGATCGAGAACGGTCTTCGGCATTATGAATCCGAGCCTAAATCGTGATCAACAATTCGTCAAGTTCCACCGGGTCCATCCGGACTTCAAGCGGTCAGACAGCTGCTTCTGCCCCAGTCACTTGTATCAAGTGAGCGAAGGGAATCCTTATGCCTCGCCGGCATCCTCAGCCCTCATGCGCTTCACCATTCCTGTCAGCTCGTGTCTAAACTCGGGCGATTTTCCTCATAAGGATGATTGGAGAGGAAAATCCCCCACTGCTGCATGAGCGTTCGGCGCTGTTCCAGGAGGTCCGAGCGCATGTATGCTTGCTCGACCGCCGACCCCACCGAGTGAGCCAGCGAAAGCTCCATCGCGGCATGGCTTGAGTTTGTGTTCTCCTGTGCCCATATTCTGAACGAAGAGCGAAAGCCGTGCGCCGTGGTCCTGCTGTGCAGTCCTGCGGACTTCAGAACCTTGCCGAGCGTGTTCTCACTCACCGGCCTCCCGCGATTGACCGGAGAGGGGAATACCAGGCTTGATCCGTCAGAGAGTGATTTTGCTTCCTCGAGCAAAGAGATAGCTAAGTCGGAAAGTGGAACGCGATGCTCGCGCTCGGCCTTCATCCTTTCCGCCGGAATCACCCAGAGAGACGCGGCCAGGTCGATGTCCTCCCACGAAGCGCCACGGGCTTCCCCGGGGCGGGCAGCCGTCAGGATTGCGAATCGCAGGCATAGTTTAGACGCAGTGGCGGACTCCGTCATGCTGATCGCATTCAGCGCCGCCGGAACTTCCTTGTAGGGAAGCGATCGAAGGTGTTCCTTCACCTTGGGCATAGTCGGGAGAGCTGCCTTAATCGCCTCTCCCGCCGGGTTATACTCGATGTAGTCGTGCGCGATAGCCCAATCGAAAATCGCCCTAACGCGTTGCCGAACTCTCCGAGCCGTCTCGGACTTGCTCGTCCAGATAGGAGTTAGGATACGGAGAACGTCCTGCTTGCCTATGCTGTCAATGCGGGAGTCGCCAATCACAGGAAGGGCGTAACGCTCGACCGTCTGCATCCAGGAGTCGGCATGCTTTTTGTTGCGCCACGTGGGAACCTTAATGGCATGAACCGCTCGCGCCGCTTCCTTGAATGTGGGCGTGGAAGCCCTCCGGTTCTCCGCTAATGGGTTTCGACCATCCGCAACGGCGGCGCGATTATCAGCAGCGCGCCGGCGAGCCTGCGCAAGACTCACATCCGGGTATCCTCCGAGCCCCATGTCTCGCCGTCTGCCATCTATCGTGATGCGCTGAACCCAACTCTTGGAGCCGCGCTTCGCGATATTCAGGTAAAGTCCGCTGCCATCACCGTAACGTCCTGGCGTCTGAAGGCTCTTGACTTTGGCAACTGTTAATCTGGACATTGCCTGTTTCCCCCTATGTTTCCCACACCATGAGTGGGATAATACAGGAAAACTTGAAACTTTGCAAGAGAACGCAATCCCAACTAAGCAGTCTAATATGGGATAAACAGGGACTATCTGGGATGGTGTGGGAAGGAGAAGTGGTGGAGATAGGGGGACTTGAACCCCCGACCTCGGCATTGCGAACGCCGCGCTCTCCCAACTGAGCTATATCCCCAAACACTGATCGAAATTATAGCAATCGCATTGAACGGGTGTCAATTTTACGCCGTCCGTCTATCAATCAATGCATCCCATCCTATGCATCCATGGATGAAACCTTGTGGAGCGACAGGGCATTTCGGTTGGCACCCCGAACAAAGGTGAAGAGGCTAAATCGCCGTGTGAAAACAAGCCTGTCCGTAGTCAATGCGCTCAGATTTCTCGCTTCGCTCGAAATGAAATGAATAACCGAAAGCCCTTATGTAGAGCGCCTCGAAAATTGGAAACTGTATCAGTTTCAAATCAGGACAAGGATTAGTCTCAATTTGTTTGTAGTG